>NZ_JBAFSM010000014.1:0-110658 GCF_036688125.1 Pannus brasiliensis CCIBt3594
ACTCCTGACTCCTGACTCCTGACTCCTGACTCCTGACTCCTGACTCCTGCCTCCTCTGACCGCCCGGACGTTCCGAAATCGCCAATGATAGAATGAAAAACGATCCCGACTACCCGATCGAGAACCAGCGATGACAAACCTCACCGATAACTCCCGCGAACCCCTCACCAGAAGAAATTTCCTGAAATTCGCGGGGTTAGTCGGCACCGGCGCGGGAATCGCCACCGTACTTTCTACGGGACGGGGAAACTCTTCACCGCTCGATCCCGCCGATCTCGATCGCTTTCTCCGACAAACGAACCCCACCGACTTTCCATCCCTAAAACTAAGCGAATATTCCTTTGAAACCGTAACGGTCGATCGAACCGGTCAGATCGTCGATCGCCGTCCCGGAACCGCCCGCTCCTGGCGCGAACCGCTCGGAAACAATCTCGATCTCGAAATGGTTTATCTCCCCGGCGGCCGTTTTCTCCGCGGTTCCACGCCCGAAGAAAAAGGCGATCAAACCGGCAGTGAAAGACCGCGAGAATCGGTCACGATCGCTCCCTTCGCTTTAGGCAAATACCCGATCACGGTCGCGCAATGGCGGGCGATCGCGACCCTCCCGAAAATCCATCTCGATCTCCCGGACGATCCCGCCTTTTTCCCGACCGATAACCATCCCGTCGAGCGGGTATCCTGGTACGAGGCGATCGAATTCTGTCAACGCCTTTCCAAAGCCACCGGCAAGGATTACCGTCTACCGAGCGAGGCGCGCTGGGAATACGCCTGTCGCGCCGGAACCACCACCCCCTTTTACTGCGGCGAAACCGTAACCGCCGCTCGGGCCAACTATTTCGCGGCCTACGATCCCTACGCGGACGAATCGGGAAGCGCCTACCCCGCCAAAACAACCCCGGTCGGTAGTTACGCCCCCAACGCTTTCGGTCTCTACGATATGCACGGGAACGTCAACGAGTGGTGCGCCGATCTCTGGCATCAGAATTACAAGGGGCAACCCCCTCTCGACGGCAGTGCTTGGTTAGAGAGCGATCCCCGATTACATCCCCGTCGTCGTCCGGCCCGCGTCGTGCGCGGGGGCAGTTGGGGGGATGAGGCGAGGCATCTGCGGAGCGCGAACCGCACCTTCTGTCTACCGGAAAAACGCTATAGCGTGCTAGGTTTCCGGGTGATGGTCGCGCTAACCTGAGCGAGAAACTGCCCCGATTCTCGGCGGAAAATCGGCGATACGTCCCCGTATCGATCGCCCGGTCGTGGTTCAATGAAGATCGCGCTCCGAAAACCGATCGACGGGGAGAAACCTTTTATCCTCGCCATCGCGTCTAAAAGCTAATCGTGTTGTGAGTGAGTCAGGTAACGTTTTCATGACCGTACAAGCCTCTCGTCTTCTTCTCCCCTCCCCCTCCGGCTGTCTTCAGGTGCCGCTCTCTCCCCCCTCGGGCGAGGCGATCGAGGGCGAGTCCGGTTCGCTCGCGAACCCTCTCTCCCTATCTCTCATCATTCCCACCTACAACGAAAAGCGTAATATCGTCGCTCTGGTGGGAATTCTCGGCGATCTCCTCGATCGAGCGATCCCCGGAGATTACGAATTGATCGTCGTCGATGATAACAGCCCCGATCTCACCTGGGAGGTCGCCCGCTCTTTAATGCCCGATCATCCCCAATTACAGGTTATGCGGCGAGAGGGAGAAAAAGGACTCTCCTCCGCGGTCGTGCGAGGTTGGCAAGCGGCGCGCGGGGAAATCTTAGGCGTGATCGACGCGGATCTACAACATCCCCCCGAAATACTCCTCGAATTGATCGAAAAAATCCGATCGGGAGCCGATCTCGCGGTAGCCAGCCGTCACGTCGAGGGAGGGGGAGTGAGCGAGTGGAGTCTCACCCGACGCTTTCTATCGAGGGGAGCGCAACTGTTAGGATTACTGATTCTCCCCAATGTCGTCGGGCGCGTATCCGATCCCATGAGCGGTTATTTTCTAGTACGCCGCCAAGCGATCGCCGGGCCCGTCTTGAACCCGATGGGCTATAAAATTCTGCTCGAAGTGATCGGTCGCGGCGATATCGCCACGATCGCCGAGGTGGGTTACGTTTTCCAAGAGCGTCGCGAGGGCGAGAGTAAAGTCACCGGGAAACAATACATCGAGTACATCCTGCACCTGTTGAAATTGCGATCGAGAGGTCGCGTCGGTCGCTTGCGGCAACGGTTGCAATTCCCGCTCGATCGCTTTCTCCGCTTCGGCGCGGTGGGTTTGAGCGGGGTCTTTGTCGATATGGCGATCTTCTATCTCTTGAGCGATCCCGCCTCTCTCGGTTGGGGGATGACCCGGAGCAAGATCATCGCCGCCGAGATGGCCATTATTAATAATTTCCTCTGGAACGATCGCTGGACGTTCGGGGATATCGCCAGCGCCCAGAAAGGAGCCGGTCAACGCTTTAAACGATTTTTAAAATTCAATCTAATCTGTCTGGCCGGTTTGATTCTTAACGTTCTGTTCCTCAACTTTTTCTTTAACGTTCTCGGGATCGATCGCTACGCGGCCAATTTACTGGCCATCGCGCTCGTCACGGTGTGGAACTTCTGGATGAATTTCAAACTCAGTTGGCGGGTAACGGAAGTGAACCACCCGAAATCGTAGGCCCGATCGAGGCTCGATCGGGTTTCTAGAAAAGACCGCTTTCCCCTACTCGACTCCCCCTATCTATCATGCTCGATCCTTTAACCGCCATTCCGAACCCGTCCCTGAAAAACTACCGGATCGCCGCGCTGATTCCCTGTCGTAACGAGGGCTTAACTATCGATCGGGTCGTTTCCCGCTTTCAATCGGTCCTCCCGTCAGCGGAAATTTACGTCTATAACAACCGCTCCACCGATGATACCGTCGAGCGCGCCCTAGCCGCCGGGGCGATCGTCCGCCACGAAACCCAACCGGGAAAAGGCAACGTGGTACGCCGGATGTTCGCCGATATCGAGGCGGATATCTATATCCTCATCGACGGCGACGATACCTACGAGATCCCCGCGGTAGGACGCTTGATCGAGAGACTCCTGAACGAACAGTTAGATATGGTGGTCGGGGCCCGCGTCGAGGAACGCAAATCCGCGCGAACCTATCGTCCCGGACATCGCGCCGGCAATGCTTTCCTGACCGGTTTCGTGAAATTTCTCTTCGGGGCGCGCCTGATCGATATGCTCTCTGGCTATCGGGTATTCTCCAGGCGTTTCGTTAAATCTTTTCCCGCGCTATCCAACGGATTCGAGATCGAGACCGAGTTAACCATTCACGCGCTAGAGTTGAAAATTCCCTTCGCCGAAGAACCGACGCTTTACGGGGAGCGTCCGGAAGGTTCCGAGAGTAAATTAAAAACCTTTCAGGATGGCTGGCGCGTTTTGGGAACCGCGATCTTATTATTTAAAGAAATTCGTCCTTTTCTCTTTTTCAGCTTGGTCGCTCTTCTTTTGGCGATCGTCTCGCTCTTACTGGCGATCCCCGTCTTTGTCGAGTACATCGAGACGGGATTGGTCCCGCGCTTTCCCACGGCTATCCTCGCCGCGTCGATCATGCTTCTCGCTTTTTTGAGCTTCACCTCCGGGATGATTCTCGATTCCGTCTCCCGAGGGCGTAAGGAAGTGAAGCGGATGGCGTATCTGGCGAACCCGTCGATCGAAAGTTAGGAAAAAGCTTCGCTAAACATACGGATCTAGCGATCGCTCCGGTTTAGACAGCCTGTAGCTGTTGGAACACGGACGAGGGTTTTTTGCCGATAAATTCCGAGGGCGCGACCGCGTATTTGATCAGGTTGGCTAACTCTTCGAGTTGAGCGATCGCCTCGGCCCCTTCGAGTTTCATTAACTCTCGATCGTCGCGCATCTCCGTCCAGGTGATCCCGTAATCGGATACCAGAAAACGGATCAAATGCGTTTCGCCGAGACTCACCATAAATGACGCGCTATTCATCTGACCGCCGCAAGTATAGCAGGATGCTGGATAGCCTCGGTTCTCCAGGGCGATCGCTAAGGCTTGTAAATCCATCACGAGATCTTGTACCAGTTGGCGGTGTTGCTCTGCAAGTCGGTTAAACACGATGATCCTCCTAACAACACTCCTCAATTATAAAACCTTAATAGTTTTTTAAGATTCTTTTCAGAGTTGATAACGTAAAGCGATGAACCGTTCTCTTACCGATTAGAGAATACAATCTTACCTCTCCCGGTCTAGGGTAACGTGAATTCCGTGGATCGCCCGGTATCGCGGGTCACACATCGAGCGCTTTGTCAGTTGCCGATAACCTGTACTCCCGGACGGCCGAGAGGTTCGCGTACCGCTCTATCCCCATTCTGAGCGCTCTTTTCGACGACTTGGGATTTTCGAGAAAAAAATTTGCAAATCTCCATTGACAATCATAAAAACTCGCGCGTTAGATTCGGGTACGGAGTGAGTCGGGGGATGGGGAGATGGGGGAGTTTTTCGGGAAAATGGGGAAGGGAAAAGGGAAAAGGCGATCTTTCATTCTTTACCCTTTACCCTTTACCCTTTACCCTTTACCCTCTCCTCCTGACTCCTGACTCCCGATCGGAGGTCTACGTGAAATTACGGAAAATTGTTTCGGGAGGGCAAACCGGGGCCGATCGAGCGGGGTTGGATCACGCGATCGATCGGGGGATTCCTCACGGGGGTTGGTGTCCGCGGGGACGACGAGCGGAGGACGGGGCGATCGATCCCCGTTACGAGTTACGGGAAACCCCTTCGGCAGACCCGGCGGTTCGTACCGAGTGGAATGTCCGCGACTCCGATGGAACGGCGATCTTCTGTATTCACTATCCCCTGACGGGAGGAACGTTATTAACCGAACGATTCGCCCGACAGTACGGAAAACCCTGTCTGATTCTCTGTAAAACGCTACCCGACGGCGATCGGTCCGCGAAACTCCGAAAATTTATCGGGGAACACCGGATCGAGATTCTCAACATCGCCGGGCCGAGAGCCTCGTCCGAACCGGATCTCGATCGATTCGTCCGGGAAATCCTCGATCGACTGTAGAGCGAGGGAGGCAGGAGGCAGGAGTCAGGAGGCAGGAGGCAGGAGTCAGGAGTCAGGAGTCAGGAGGCAGGAGTAGGGAGTAAATTTCTCGAAACTCTCCATTTTTTCCCGAAACTAGAACCTCTCTATCTTGATTTCCCACTCCGAACTCCGAACTCCGAACTCCCCGTCCCCCCATCCCCACCCCGATCGCCGGGATATGTAACAATTTATGGAAGAAAACCTAGAGCGAAACCAACGGAAAAAACATGGCAGGTACAATCAAGAAAGGAGCTTTAGTGCGCGTGGTGCGGGAAACGTTAGAGAATAGCCTGGAGGCGGCCGCCAGCGATCGACGCTTGCCGAGCTATCTGTTGGACAGCAAAGCGGAAGTCTTGGACATCAAAGATGAATACGCGCTTTTGAGATTCTACGTTCCCACCCCGAATGTGTGGTTGAAGCTCGACCAACTAGAACCCGCGTGACGGGGAGTTCGTCCCCGTCGATCGATTATGGCTGACTTTTACGATACGCTTCTGCCCTGCCAATCCCCGCGCGTCACGGTTATCGGCGCGGGGAATGTCGGACGAACCCTCGCCCAACGGATCGCCGAAAAAAACCTCGCCGATGTCGTTCTCCTCGATATCGTCGGGGGACTTCCCCAGGGAATCGCCCTCGATCTAATGGCGGCCGGGGGAATCGAACAACACGATAGCGAGATTATCGGGACGAACGATTACGCGATGACCGCGGGGAGCGATATCGTCGTCATCACCGCCGGACTCGCCCGCAAACCGGGGATGAGTCGGGATGACCTGATGGCCGTCAACGCCAAAATCGTCCACGAAGCGGCGAGAAATAGCCTTAAATACTCTCCCGATGCCATTTTTCTCGTCATCACCAATCCCCTCGACGTGATGACCTATCTAACCTGGAAAGCCACCGATCTGCCCCCGCAGAGGGTGATGGGGATGGCCGGGGTACTCGATTCCTCGCGCCTGCAAACCTTTATCGCGATGGAACTGGGCGTGAGCACCGCCGACGTTCAGGCGATGGTGTTAGGGGGACACGGGGATCTGATGTTGCCCCTACCCCGCTATTGCACCGTGAGCGGCGTACCGATCACCGAACTGATGGACGCGGCCACGATCGAGCGCCTCGTCGAGAGAACCCGCGACGGGGGAGCGGAAATCGTCCGATTACTCCAGACCGGGGGAGCTTATTACGCGCCCGCCGCCTCCGCGTGTTTGATGGTCGAGGCGATTTTACGGGATCGCTCGCGATTACTACCCGCCGCGGCCTATCTCGACGGCCAGTACGGATTGCGGGATCTCTATCTCGGGGTTCCCTGTCGTTTGGGATGTCGCGGGATCGAGAGTATTCTGGAAGTGCGCCTGACCGACGCGGAACAACAGGACCTGCACGTTTCCGCGGCCTCGGTGCGAGAGAACGTGAAAATAGCGATCGATAGCCTAACGGTCGCGGGCGCCCGCTAGAATCCCGGAAAAGCGCGGGGAACCAAAGCGGGAACGCTACAATCTGGAAAATCGTGTATAATTACAGCTTTCGTGTCCTTGACACGAGATAAACCGCTTGAAAACCCCCGCCGAGGAGCAAACCGCTGGCATGGATTCCGTGACGACCCTTCAATGTCAAAACTTAACTTGTTTGACCCCCAATCCCCTCGCCAACAAGTTTTGTGAAAAATGCGGCACCCCCCTGGTCAAGCGTTATCTCTGGATGCCCGGCGATTGGGTGAAAACTTACTATCGGATCGGCGATCTCGTGGACGATCGCTACCTGGTCAAACAGCCGAACGTCGTTCTCGATACCCAACCCGCTCAGGCCCCGCGCGCGCCCGACGAGCCGCCGACCGAGATCGCCCCGTACCTAAAACTATTTCCCCAACGCCTCCACGTCCCGCAGATCTACGGGTATATTCCCAGCCCGGACGAGCGTCTGCCGATGGATCTCTGGCTATTGGAATACGGTACGGTTCCCCTCGATAGCGAGGGCGAATTACTCTATCCCGGATTGTTACCCCTTTTCACCGAAGAATGGCCGAAAGCGAGTGCTCTCGGTCAACTTCACTGGCTCTGGCAGATCGCCCGAATCTGGCAACCGCTCCAGAAAAAAACGGTCGTTTCTAGCCTGCTCGACCCGTCCCTGTTACGGGTGAACGGTCGCCTCGTGCAGTTGTTGGAATTAAAACTCGATGAACCGCCCGTGCCTCGATTGAGCGATCTGGGGCGGTTGTGGTCGGATTGGATACCGGGCGCGGCGGAGGAGGTACGGGATTTTCTCGATTCTTTATGCCAGAAACTGCAATCCGGCGAGATCGATCGGGCCGAAACCCTGATCGCGTCCCTCGATCGGGCCCTGGCCCATTACGGCCGCTCTCGAAAACGTGTCTATCATCTCTATACCTGTACCGATACCGGGCCGACCCGCGATCATAACGAGGATGCCTGTTATCCCGCGCCCGATCGGATCGTGACCGTTGACCCGGACGGCACGCCGATCGCGATCGTCTGTGACGGCATCGGCGGTCAGGACGGGGGAGAAATCGCCTCGGGCCTGGCGATCGAGACTCTCGAACAATCCCTGATCTCGGATAATCCCCTACCGATCGGCGACGATCCCGACACGATCTCCCGTTCGATCGAGCGGGCGATCCGCATCACCAATGACACGATCAGCCAGCGCAACGACAGCGAACACCGCAGGGAACGCCAGCGCATGGGAACCACCGTCGTGATGAATCTAGCCCGCGCTCACGAGATGTACGTCGCGCACGTCGGCGATTCGCGGGTGTACTGGATCACCGCCAACAGTTGCCATCAAGTTACCGTCGATGACGATCTCGCCTCCCGGGAAGTGAAATTAGGCTACCTGCTCTATCGCGACGCGGTGCAGTATCCCAACGCGGGCGCTCTGGTACAGGCGTTGGGCATGAGCGGGGCCAACAATCTCCACCCCACCGTGCAGAGATTCATTCTCGATGAGGATTGTGTTTTCCTGCTCTGTTCCGACGGTTTAAGCGATTACGATCGGGTCGAACAATACTGGGATAGCGAGATCCTACCCCTGCTAACCGGGGAGAAAACCGTCGTCGAGGTGGGAACCCGATTACTAGAACTGGCCAATCGGAAAAACGGACACGATAACGCCACGATCGCCCTCGTCCACTGTCATCTGGAACCGGCCGACGAACCGATCGCTCCCCTGTCCGGTAGCGATATCGAGACGATTTTTCCCGATCGAACGATCGACGCGAGCGAGGATACTCTAGATACCGCCGGCCAAGAGGAAACGGGTGAGGAGATCCCGACTATACCGCTCCCGGTCGCGCCGGTTCCCGCGTCGGTTCCCGCGCCGGTTCCCGCGCCCGCGCCCGCTCGTTCTCGCCCGTTTTCTATGACCGCGCTGGTCGGCTTGCTGGCTTTGGGCGCGATCGGCATCCTCGGTGCGCTCGCCTGGCAGTATCTAGCCGGTTCTCCCCGGGCCGTTACCGATCCCTCTCCGGTCCCCACTTCTCCAATCGATCCCCCCCCCCGACTCCCTGAACCCGAAAAGAGCGATCGGCGTTGGTAAACGAGCGCGATGATCCGGAATCCGATCGCGGGGAAAGGGTAGAGAATCCAGAAACAAGGTCGCCCGATCTCCCCTTTTCCCCCGCTCGTATCCCGGTGAGAACGACAGAAAATCGGTCTAATCCGGTCATTCCGGGAAGAGGTAGTGTTTAACTCTCGATCGAGGAGTCAAACCGTCGGGCAAAAACGAGGGGACGATCGGCATTACCTTGGTCTTCACGCTCGTGTTGACGAGCCGGTTCGGGGAGCGAGCGGAATTATCTATTTTTCTTCCAGTCGCTTTTCGAGGGTGATCTCGTAAAATCCGTAGTCGATCGCCCGGTAGAATTCGATCGCCGCTCGATTATCCGCCAAAGTATTCACCCTGATTACCGACAAACCCCGACCCCGAAAATGGCTCTCGGCCGCTTCCATCAAAGCCGTCCCGATACCGCGCCCGCGCGATCGGGGCGAAACGTACAGATCGGAAATATAACCGTATTCCCGCTCGCGGTCGTAAACGTGGAGATCCCCCGCGTCGAGTCTCTCGATAAAACAGACGAGAAAACCGAGAATATCCCCCGCGGAACCGGCCACGTAAATCCGTCCGTCCCGTTCCAGCGCGAGTTCTTCTAGATAGGCTAGATGAGCGTCACCGATTTCCACGCCCGGCGGACGATTCGGGTGATACTCCCGTTCGCTATCTTGCAGGGCCTCCCTAAAACCGACGAGAATCGATCGATCTCCCGGTAGAGCGTTACGAATTATCAGATCGGGTTCTATAGTTATCGTTCGTGAGAGCGAGAGATCGGGAGCGTCTCCATCCAATCAGCGCGACCGAAGCTTTCCTGTAGGAATTCGGTAAACAACCGAACCGTGATCGAGAGATGGCGGTTCGTCGGGTAGATCGCGCACAAAGAGAGCGAACCGATCGAGTAGTCCGGCAAGATCGCCCGTAAGGTTCCCCGACGTAACTCGCGGGCCACGAGAAAGGTCGGCAGTAAAACAATACCCAAGCCCTTGATCACCGCTTCTTTCAATACCTCCCCGTTGTTAGAGCAGAGAGCGCCCTCGATCGGGATGGCCTGTTCCCCGTCCGGCCCGTCTAGTTTCCAGACGTTTCCCGCGCTCATATAGCCGTAGTGCAGACAGGAATGCTCGCGTAGGTCGGCCGGGCGCTCGGGAAGCCCGCGCTCGGTTAAATAGCGATCGCTCGCGCAGAGGACAAGCTCGATCGAGGCGAGAGGGTGAACCACCAGCGACGCGGACTCGGGAGGGACGGACACGCGGACGACGAAATCGAACCCCTCGCTAATCGGGTCGATCAGGCGATCGTCGAGGGTTAACTGCACCCGTAACCGGGGATAGCGAGTCATGAAATCGGTGATTAGGGGCGCGAGGTATAACACCCCGAAAGACATGGGCGCGTTCACCCGAAGGACTCCCACCGGTTCCTCGTGCCAGCGTGACACGGCGATCTCCGCCTCCGCCAGATCCGCCAGAATCGTCACGCATCGCTCGTAAAAAGCGAGTCCGGTCGTGGTCGGCGTGACCCGGCGGGTACTGCGATGGAACAGTCTGGCTCCCAGTTCCCTCTCCAAATTGATCACCAGTTTATGAACCGCCGATCGGGATAGTTGCATTTCCCGCGCCGCTCCCGCGAAGCTCCCCGTTTTCACCACTGTCGTGAAAGCTTTCAGGCTCTCGAACTTATCCATTCTTCCACTATTGTCAACTATTTAGAAACAGTGTATCTCTTAAATACCGTATTGTCTTTTTTAAAGATCCAATCGATAATACAACTAACGAGATCGCCAGATGTTCCCGAAAGGGTATAGACAGCGATCGACAAACGAGAATTGTCATTAAGGAGAATACTACCCGTGGATCAACCGATTATCGCCGACAAGAAGCCCGCCGTTCTCGATCTCGAACCGGGAGATTACTGGTGGTGTACCTGCGGGGCATCGACCAACCAGCCTTACTGCAACGGCGCTCACCAAGGTACGGGGTTCACTCCCGTGAAATTCACCGTCGAGGAGCCGAAGAAAGTCGCCCTCTGTCTGTGCAAGGCGACGGCGAGCGCTCCTTTCTGTGACGGAAGCCACACCAAACTGTAGAAAATCGAGCGAAGATCTCTCGTAACAGCATTTCCTATAAACCCGACCCTCGATTTAGTCTCGCCCTTTCCCCTCGGTTCCCTTTCCCTCGCCAACCGTATCGTCATGGCTCCCATGACCCGATTACGGGCTGACGGAACCGTTCCTACCGAGGTTATGGCTCTTACTACACCCAAAGAGCCTCGGCCGGTCCGATCGTGACCGAATGCACGATGATTTCCCCCCTGTCCCGCGGCTACCTCGACTGTCCGGGCATTTACAATGGTGAACAGAGCGCCGGCTGGCGGAAAGTTACCGGAGATCCGGGTTGAAAGCCTCGCCCTTCTAGGGCGACTTTGTATTTTATCCACAAAATGAAATGGTGGGATGTGGTCGTCACGCCCATTTTCGACAGTAACGGCGAGGTTTTCCAGATTCTCGCCGCCTCGCGGGATGTCACCGAGCGGGAGCTATACGAGGCGAGATGGCACAAAACGAACGAGGAACTGGCCCGCGCCACCCGTCTTACGGATGAATTTCTGGCCAATATGAGCCACGAACTCCGCGCTCCCCCGAACGCGATCCCGGGAATGTCGGAAGCCCTGCAAGACGAGGTTTTAGGCTCGCTCAACGAGCGACAACAGAAATCGATCGCCACGATCGAGAAAAGCGGCCGGCACCTGTTATCCCTTTTCTGTCAGAGGTGGAATGCCGCCGATCCCGCGATCGAACGATTCCCTTACCGGGCGAGGATTTCGGGATTGAGTTGCTGACAGTTTCCCTCGATCGGGTCGTAACAACGCTCAATTCTCGTGAAACCATTGATATAGGACTTTCGCATTGACAGAACTGGCGGAATATGTAGAGGATGCTAATGACCTGTTTCAAAGCCGAGGAGACCAGCCATCAGAGTTCTAACCAAGCCCTCGACCGCTCGATGTGACGTAGATAAATACACTTATTTTCTGCTTTCAGAGCCGAAAGGGGGCGGTTGCTGCCGTCTGGCAGAGGTTTTAGGGATCTCTCGTCACAGTAGTAATCGTTTCCTGTCACGCGAGGAATATACTCCCCTAGACTTGTTTGAAGAGGTCAAAAAGAATCTGAACCTGAAAGGAGGTGTGTTAAGTGCGGACGATACGGTGGTCGAAAAAAGGTACAGCGATCCGAAGCGCTCGGAATTAATCGGCTATTATTGGTCGGGAAAATATCGGAAAGCGATCGTGGGGCTAAATTTAATCACGCTTTACTATACCGAGCCGGCGGGAAAATCATTACCGATCAACTATCGTCTTTACAATCCGGTCGAAAAAAAGACCAAAAACGAGTACGTCCGAGAGATGATAGAGGAAGTAATCGAGTGGGGAGTCGAACCATCAATGGTAACGGCCGATAGTTGGTATTCCTCGCGGGAAAACTTACAGTTTTTTAAAGACAGAAAACTCGGTTTTCAGCTAGGAATCGCTAAAAATCGTTTGCTTAGAGAGATGGGAGGGCAATTCGAGCGAGTCGAGAATTTAGAGATTCCCGAGTCGGGAAAGATAGTTGAACTCAAAGGATTCGGAAAAGTGAAAGTATTTCGGAGAACTTTTAAAGACAAAAGTTTTCGCCATTATATCACTTTTCTAAATGACGAGTCCGAACTGGAAAATTGGACTCGCGATGACTTTCGACAACTACAGAATTTTCACTGGGGGATCGAGCGCTATCATAGAGCGCTAAAACAATTGTGTGGATTATCAAAGTTTCAAGTGAGAAAAACCGAAGCGATTACCACTCATGTTTTTTGCTCGTTAAGAGCTTTTTGTTTCCTAGAGTCCCTGAGAGCGAGGGCAGAAATAGATTCTTGGTACGCGGTTCAGAAACAGCTTTATTTAAAAGTAGTTAAAGAGTTTATTTTAGCGAACTTATCTCCTTCCTTGGATTTACTTGCATAACTTACACTTTCTGTCAATGCGAAAGTCCTATGATAGACAAGCGTTCCGGCTCGGATTGCCAACAGGAACCGATCCTACTCCGATGAAAGAGGGATTAGTACAGGAGCCGGGAAAAAGAAAGCGGGAGCCAGCAAGAGGAAGAAGAAAATAGCTTTGAAAAGTCAAAAATTTGATTTTTGTCTTGAAGGATCTTAAAATTACGCGTTTCAAGTTAAAGCGGAAATAGCCGAGACCGCGGGAATGACCGATTGTGGACGGGAGATCCGGGAGATACTGCCCCGACTGCCGAAAGGGATGATCCGCTACAATAACCCTTACGGCTTCTACACCGAGCGAAAACTGCCCCGTCGCGATTAAATCGAACCTCGATCTCTAGAAATCCGGTTGATCCCCGGTCTGTTTTCTTCTCTCAAAGATGGGGCGGTAAGAACGAGAGAGCGACGATCGCTAGAAACAGTAGTGCCGAGATCGTTTCCAACATCGCCACCACACCGATTTTCGCCGAGCGATACCGGTCCCGTTGCCAGACGACCGACAGCGCTTTCCAAGGGGCGATGCCGAAAGCCGCCACCGCTACAGGGGATAGCCAGCCCACCCATCCGAGCGCGACGACGATCGCCGTAGCGATCGAGTGAAAGAGAACGATCGGCCCGATCGAGGGGTCTTTCGCCTTCCGAAATTTAACGAGGAAAATCGTACTCGAAAAAAATAGGCTATTCAATAACCACAGAGAGAGCGCGTCGCGGGCGATTTCTCCCCCGCCCGCGCGATAGGCGAAAGGCGCGGACAGACAGACCGCGGCGAAGGTGATCAGTTCATTGAAAACCGATTTCTGTTGCCGCCGCGTCACGGAAATCGCGTCGAAGATAAAGGCAACGCCCGCCCCGGTATAGACGATCGAGAGCCAGATTTTCCCGTCGTCGCGCGCCCACAGGAACGAGGCGAGTCCCACCGCGATCGCGCTGTAGAAGCTACCCCACACCAGAAAACGGGGCTTCCAACTCTTGCGCTGTTTGATTTGCAGTATCCAAGGGTGTTCGGCTTGAAACGCCCCGAAAGCGCAAACGCTCGCGAGAGTCGTCGCGACAGTCCACCGTCCCGCCGCGGCCGCGCCGGTGAGAAAAGAAACGAAGAGAATCATGTAAACACCGTGTTCCGGGGAGAGCGTGGGGCGATACCAAGCTCCCGAATTCGGTCTACGGGACGGGGCGATCGTTGTCTGCATCGAATCGAGCCTCCCTCACGAAGTCGCCGAGAGAATCAGCAGAAAAGCGAGATTGGAGGTCGCGTCGAGAGCGTGAGGGGCGTTAGCGGGCATAAAGACCAACACCCCCGGTTCTAGGGCGATCGCCTCTCCGTTCAGGGTTAACGTGCCGTTTCCCTCGATCGCCTGTACGGTCGCGTTCCGGGTAGAGGTGTGTTCGCTTATCTCCGTACCGCTCGCCAAACAGAAGAGCGTGTACTGACAGGCCGCGTCTTTAAACAGAATTTTGCTTAAGATCCCCGATTCCGGGTATTCCAGATGTTCGCGGAGTTGGAGGACGGGGGTTCGCGATAGTAAGGTCGTGTTCATCTGTTGGCTCCTGCCGATTTACGGGCGAGTAGGAGAATATAACCGAGTTCGTGGCGATAACGATCGAAAACCTCGCGCATTTCTAGAACCCGTTGGCGCAGGTCGGGACGGGCGAGGAGGTTCCACGCTATCTTCAGGGTATCGAGAATTCCCTCATCTCGGAGGACGGTTCGGGGGTCGAGGAGTCCCATCGCCCCGATCTGATGGCGCGTAACGATTAATCCCGCGTTCGCGAGATTTTCCCGCCAGCCTTCCCCGGAGAGAGGCGTGGTATTTACCCGGATCGCCCCTCGTAGTGCCGGATAAATTTCCGCTTCATTGCCTTCGATCAGGAGTTCGTGGGAGAGGAAGCGACCGCCGGGTTCGAGGAGGGCGCTGACTCCGGTAAGAATTTTCGCCTTGGCGGGCGCGGACTGCATCGAGAGAATCGCTTCCGCCACTACCGCGTCGAACCGTCGATCGATCTCGTCGAGCCGGAAAATATCCCCCTCGATGAACGTGATCCGATCGCTTAGTCCCGCGCTCGCCACGTTCGCCCGGGCCCGTTCCACGCTCTCGGGATTTTTCTCGATCCCGATCACGTTTACCCCGTAACGCGACGCGAGATCGATCGAGCTATAACCGAAGCTAGACGCGAGTTCTAAAACGGTTTCTCCCGGTTGGAAATTCGCCATCTCGAACAATTGTCGCGTCGCCGTCCGTCCGCCGGGGCGTAAAAATTTTTTTCCCGCCGCCGCTAGAACCTGATGGCCGGGAGCCGTCCGCGGATCGAGAGGGGAGGTTCCGGGGGAATTCGTCGTCCCCCTCGCTACTGTATCGCTCATGGTTTGTAACCTTGACTCGTTCTGTACCCAGTATCGAAGAAAGGACGGCAGGGGACTATGAGGTAGCTCATACTGGAGACCTCATTCTAGAATTCAAGAATTGTCGTGTGGTTAAGGAGACAGGAGCCAGAATTCAGGAGTCAGGAGGAAGAATAAAAAATTTCCAAGTAAAAATTTTCCCAAAAACCTATTTATCTTGTAAGATTCTATTTTTTGAAGTTTTTAGACCCTCAAAAACGAATCGCGCTTCGAGGTATCGGGGAAAATTCTCTTTATAGACCTCCGGTAAAAGTGAGAATTGAACGTCGGATTCAAACTTAAATATGATTTTAAGAATATTTAAAGAAAATTCTGTATAAATTCAGTATTTTATCCTTAAAAGCTCTTTACTTCTTCTTCCTCCTCCTGACTCCTGACTCCTGACTTCTGACCCGACAAGAGATTTCTGATGTTTGCCGGAGGTTTTATAATCGGGATCGAGAATAGTCCGATTCAATCCACCGGATGCTAGGTAGTATCGAGAAACTCCGACAGGTTCCCTTACTCGCGACCCTTCAGGATTCCGAGTTGCTTTCCCTCGCGCCTTTCACGGAGATTCGAGCCTTTCGAGCCGGAGAGATCCTACAGCACGAGGGCGATCGTCTTCCCGCCGCTTTACACGCGCTGTTATCGGGTTCGCTCCGGGTGAGTCGGTTGGCGATCGATGGGAAGGAAACCATTTTTCGGGTTTTGGGGAAGGGGGAGATTTTCGCCGCTCCCGCTCTGTTCGGTAACGGGATCGCCCCGGCCACCGTCACGGCGGAAACCGATAGCGAGACGATCGAGATACAGAGGGAGGCTCTTCTGGATGCGATCCGCGTTAACCCGGAGATCGCCTTGAAAATGCTGGAGATTTTGAACCGGCGTTTACAACGGCTTCACGACACGGTACACGGTTTGATGTCGGAGAGAGCGATCGCCCGTCTCGCTCGTTATCTGGTCACGGCCGCGACCGAGGGGGGGACGGATACCACGGCCGCGGGAGACGTGTTGCGAGAGCGGCTATCCTATTACCGGATCGCCCGCAGTATCGGCATTACCTACGAGGAATGCGTTCGGCTGTTCCGACAGATCCGGACGGTGGTGGAGTACCGTCGCGGCGGGAAAATCACGATAAAGCAGTGGTCTGTCCTGAAATCGCTGGCGAGAGACGCGGAGACCTCGTGAATCTTCTATTTTGCCGAATTTTGTGTCAGCCAGGTTCGGTTTCGGGGAATGTGCCGGCGGGATTATCGCGTCGGCCATTACGGGAGCATCCGCCGAGAGCGGATTCGGGACATAATCAGACCGTTCCAAAGGAAAAAGAATGGTAGCCCACCGCAAGAGCGGATAATCTGCCTCGCGCTCCGTCTTATTTCTTTTTGCTCGTTTACCTTGCGATCGGCCAGATAAACCCCCAGTAAAGCCCGAACGATCATTCGGTGAAACGATCGGCGCGGTAATCCGGAAACCGCCCGATCAGCCTCTCGGACGAAGAAAATCAATCGATCGGTCATCTCCCGATCGCTAGGGTAATAGGTACAGAAATTCAAATCCCCCCCGAGTCTGTCCTCCTCTCGATCGATTAAATAGTCGAGTAGAATATGCAGTCCTTGCATCCAGGGAAAATAGCTATTTTTCACCTCGATAGCGAATTCCCGAGAGAGCGCCGGATCGCCGGCGTAGGCCACCAGACAGAAAATTCCCAGGGTCGAACCGGCACACGCGGAAAATTCGTACCACGTCAGATCGGGAACCGAGTCGGGATACTCCTCGAACCACGCTTTTAATCGGGGAACCCGCTCTTGAACCCGAACGTGTTTATGCACCTGTAAATTACAATAACGCTCGGCTAACTCGTGTAAACAACCGGCGATCGCCCCGTAGGACGGTAATTGACGCGATACATTCTGACAGGTTTTCACTAATTTGACGAGATAGCCGCCATCGTCCTGTTCCGCGCGCGCTCGGTAATAATTCACGCATTCCGCGTTCGGGGTCAGGGCGTGAAAACAAGCGAGATGGAGACTCCGAAAATCGTCTGGATCTAAAGAGGTACTCCGATCGCAGAGATTATCTAAATAATCACTGATCGTCTGGTACGCGACGATAAAACGGATCGTTCGATCGATATCCTCCCCGGCGAGTAACCCGTAAATCGCTCCCCCCTCGCAGTGAAAGGTTTTGCTGTCGATACTGGCTAGAGCCTGCGCCCGTAGTTCGGGATCGGGAATTTTCTCGGCTTCTATTCTCCATCCGTTTAAATACTCGCGCGCCCTCGGTAGAACTTCCCGATAAACCCTTAGCATCAAGGTTGCCGGGTTGGACGGAACCGATCTCGATCGAGATCTATCTACCGAAAAGAGAGATTTTGTATCTTTATAATTATCGGAATATTTATTAACGATTTCTAGCATATTTTATTCACGATTTATTTCGAGCTTAGAATTAAAACTCTGAAAAATTATCCATCGATTGAAATATTTTTAAGGAGAACGTTATCTATAATTAGACAGGGGTAGATCGAATCAGCATCACTACTCGGATCGAAGCTTTCTCGAATTAACCCGATTTCGGGATAAGGAAAGGAGAGGGCGGTAAGCTGATAGAACGCGAATACTTCAGCAGGCCCATTCTATATTTAATTTAGAGGCTCTTTTCCGCGATAGCGATAATTTCTAGGTGAAATTCACGTCTTAGGGTTATTTTCACCGTCCCCGGTAGTTTCCAATTCCGCACCACGGCGATCCTGATCAATCCCACCTCTTCTTTCCCGAGAGTTCCCCTATTAGTTCTCGGTTCGTTTCTCCTCCCTTGGACTCCCCAGTTCGTTTACGAACTTTCCTCGATTCCGGCGGTATTTTTCCTGGCGCGGATGACGAGATTATCCCCGATCGCCCGGAAAACGCTACGGAAAGCCGTCCGCGACGCTCCTCAACCCACGGCGGTACAGCGTTTAGAATTGCCGAGGGAATTCACGATCGACACGGCGCGACTGCGACAATTTACCGAACCCGTTCTATTGTTCGGTAGTCGGGGCGATCGAATCCTGCCCTCGGTCGAAGAGGTTTACCGTTTAGCGGGAGTGTTTCCGAACGCTCGGACGGTTATCCTACCCCACAGCGGCCACGCGTGTTTACTGGAATCCGATCTGGATCTCATCGCGATTTTACGGGAGACGCGTTTCTTACCCGTATAGATCGGGAGCGTCCCATTTCTAGTCGGATAGCCCCCTTTCCTCGATCGGGAACGGGGGAAGCGAGTTCGCGGTCCGCCACGAGACGGGATTTTACACCTCGCGCGAGAGGCTACTGTTGTACGAGAACGAGGGTTTCCTGATTGGTTCGCTCTCCCTTACTGGCGCTCAGGCTAATCTCGTAGCGGGTTCCGGGTACGCCTCCCGACGGCTGGAAGCTGAGGCTGAAATTTCCCCGATCGTCGGCCTGGATAGTACGACTGAGAACGTTGCGCTCGACACCGAAGAGACCGATCACGCTATTGCGGGCGATGACGTTCACGGTGATCGTCGCGTTGGGAGCGCTTCTACCGCTCACTTCCACCCGATCGCCCACCTGACTGTTATTGGCGGGGCTGAAAATTTCTAAAGGTAAAGCCTCGTTCGTGGAAATATAGTCCTGGGTATTCCGGTTACTCGCTTCGAGCGTGTCGTCGAGACGGGCGCGGACGACCCGATCTTCCCTCTGTAAAGCCGCCGTTGCCTTCATCCCCGAGGAGGAAAAAACATCGCGATCGCGGACGGTGTAACTCCCCTCGTAGCGTCCGGGGGAGACTTCCCGCATGGGTCGATCGTAAGTTACCCCCTCGATCGAGTAGGTCGCGGTCGCGTCGGGAGTACCGAGCAGGGTGAACACTAATTCGGTTCCGGGTTGTAAGTCGCGGACGGAATTGACCGTGAAACGCTCGATCGACAGGTTCCCGTAGCGATCGCTATTATTTCCCGTCGCCACGAGGGAATCGATCGGTGTGGCGCTGACGCGACGATTTCCCACCCGTAACTCGGCGCTCGCCGAGGTATTGTCGTCGAAATTATCCTGACCCCGGATCGTGTAACTTCCCTCGTAGCGTCCGGGGGAGACTTCCCGCATGGGTCGATCGTAAGTTACCCCCTCGATCGAGTAGGTCGCGGTCGCGTCGGGAGTACCGAGCAGGGTGAACACTAATTCGGTTCCGGGTTGTAGGTTACGGACGGGATTCACCGTGAAACGATCGATCGATAGATTCGCGTGGCGATCGCGATTATTTCCCGTCGTCACGAGGGAATCGGCCAGCGTGGCGCTGACGCGACGATTTCCCGCCTGTAGATCGGCGCGAACCGGGACGTTGCCATTAAAATTATCCCGATCCCGGATCGTGTACCGCGCCTCGTAATAGCCCGATCGCACCTCGCGAGCGGGGAGATTCCTGGCGATATCGCCGATATTCACGGTCACTCTAGCGTTCGGGGTTCCCTCTAGGGTAAAAACTAATTCGCGTCCGGGAGCCGGGCGATCGATCGGTTCGACGCGGAAACTATCGATACGCGGGGCGGAATATTGCGCCACGATCGCCGGATTGGCGAGGACAAGATTCGGCGTACCGATGATAACGGGCAAAAAAGATAGGGCTAGGGTTGCTGTTAATAATCTCTTCATCGCGAAAATCTGTCACTCCCGACAGTTACAAATATTCCCACTCTCTTCTATATAATTTGAAAAGACTCGTTCTCGCCGTCTTTCGGATGTGATATTTTTTACTCTTCCTGTAGAAAGAAATTCAGCGATGAGTAAATCTCGATCGCTGAAAACCGCTTGTAGATGGAAAAGGCGAGACGGATTGTTAGAGAGAACGGGGGATTTTATTCAATTACGAGTAACCCATCGATCGGGGCGACAGAGCTTTTCCCGATCCGGGCGAATTTCACCCCGATTATTTTTCCAGCCACTCCAATAATCCGAGCGATGTCACCCCGCCCACTAAATGCGCGCCGATTAAATGAATTCCTCCCGAGAGAACGAAAAGATCGAGGGAACGTACCACGTTTTCTCGGTTATAGATCGCGACCCCCTGCGGCTCCGCTAGAGATTTTCCCAGTACCCCGATCACGCTAATCTCGGAGGCGATAAAAGCGATCGCCAAACCGATACCGCTCACGAGTAAACCGAAACGTAATTTCTCTAAAACTTCCTGTTTCGAGGGTCGTAAAGCGCGATCGGCTGTCTGTAAAAGTTTCGCCGTCCGTCGGTATTGAAACGCCCAATATAATCGGAAAATCAGAACGCAGATCCCCGTCAAACAGAGGAAAATCCCGACCCCGATCGCCGGATTTTCGGTTCCCGCACTTAAATTCCTGCTAGAAATCGCCAAGAAAATGGCGAGAGCGGAAACGGTTCCTAACGCCAATTGTAGCCAGAAGCTAAATTTACTCAAGGTTCGGAAGGTACTCGCGAACCGCTGTCTACTCGGTGCCTGTATCATAGAACTTCTCTCTACTATTTAGATCGCTCGACCGTCATTTTCAGTTTGATAATATTTTTCACGATCGACAACTATCTTAAGTCGTGAATCGGACGGGAAGAGGTCGGGGCGATCGGGCGAAACAACCGGCAGAGAATCCATCGATTCAGATTTTCGATAAAATTTATTCTTTTAGATCGAGGCGGGAGAAGAATACTCGATCGGCGATCGGGTACGAGATAAATTATACTAGCTTTTTAGCGACTTCTTCTATTTAAATAAATCTCGAACTTAATTCGATAACGGCTATTTTTTATCGCGGACGATACGCCCTTTCCCAAAATGTAGAGCTTTAGATAGAAGAAAAAATTACCGAGATTTTTTATAAAAAACTCAGGTTCGCTTATTCTTCTCTCTAGTCGGAAGAAGCGAGGATTGAAAATTGCCCGGATAAATCTCGATATGAGAAAAGCTTTTCTAAAAAATTTATGGGAGCGGATCACGATTAATTTTTTAGTCCGATCGATCCTACTGCTCGTTCTCGCTTGGGGGATTGTCCGGATCATTGACTACTTCGGAGATATCATCGCCATTTTTTCCTTCGCGACGATTCTCGCCTTTTTACTGCACTATCCCGCTCGATATTTGAGCCGCTTTTTTCCCTATAATCTAGCGGCGATCGTCGTTTTCCTGTCCGCTCTACTGCTCGCGGGAACTTTACTGGTGGGCATCGGGCTAAAGGTACTATCGCAGGGACAACAACTGATCGATAGTATGACAGATTTTATCGGGTCGATCGCCTCTCTATTCGAGCGATCGGAAGCCTTTTTAAACAAGCTGAATATTCAAGTGAATTTAAACGCGGTACAGCGATCGATACAGGATCAACTTTTCGTTTTAGTCAATTATATCGTTTCTAACCTCCAATCGACATTCCAAAATATTTTAGGATTAATTATAACCCTGGTCGTCGCTTTCTTTATGTTACTAGAGGGAGAAAATCTCTGGAATTCCCTCCTCAAGCTTTTACCGGAAAACCGCCAACAAAAATTCACGAAAATCGTCAAAGACAACTTCCTCGGATTTTTCCTAGGACAGATCTTGTTATGTTTGTTTCTAATCACCGCTACCTTTATCATCTTCGTATTCCTGCAAACTCCCTTTCCCCTGCTTCTCGCTTGTATCGCCGGGATTTTCGATCTAATACCGGGAATCGGCGCGACATTAGGGGTGAGTACGGTCGTTTTAATTCTCCTCGCTCAAAATGTTGGATTAGCCTTGAAAGCGTTAATCGCCTGTATCGTTCTCCAACAGATTCAAGATAACCTGATCGCGCCCAAAGTCATGCAGAACACGATCGAGCTAAATCCCGTGGTCGCCTTCTTCGCTCTCTTGGTCGGGGCGAAAATCGCGGGATTGCCGGGGGTTTTCCTCTCCCTCCCGATCGCCGGGGTGATCGCCAGTTGGTGGAAGAGCGAGGGAAATCGGGCGGATAAATCGGAAGTTATTAACCGGCGGGAGGATCGAGAACCGTAACTCTCACGAGCGTTGAAATCACCGTATTCTATCGATCGTTTCGGATATTCTCGATGGTTATTCTCCATCCCGCTGACGGATTAAAACTTGGATTTCCTGTCGTAGCGCGGCGATTTCCGCTTGTAAATCGGCGAGCGCTCTCGCCCCCGCGACCTCGGCCTTCGGATCTTCCGCGTCGCGGCCGACAAAGAAAGTGGCGATCGTCGCGGTCACGTAACCGAAGATCGCGAACGCGTACAGGGCTAATAGAAAGCACAGTACCCTTCCCTCCGCGGTTTTCGGGAAATAATCCGATCCCATCGTCGTCATCACCATCGCCGTCCACCACAGCGCCGCGCCGTAATCGCTCAGGGGAGATCCCGCCAGGTCCCTCTCGAACGCGTAAATTCCCGCCGATCCCGCGAGCGTGACGATTCCCGTTAGCCCGACGAGGTAGCCGAATCCTCTCCGTTTGACGCTGGCCGCCAGGGCCCGCATCCCCCGGTTCGTTCGCGTCACCGCTCTCAGGAGTCGTATCCCCCTCACCGCGCGGGTAGTTTGTAGGGCCCGTACCACCTTCACCCCGCGGAAGATCCGTAAGGCGGGAAGGAGTAAGGCGAACGCGGTCAGCCAATTCCGTTGTAAATAAGCCCCTTTACGGGGAGAAAGCAGAAATTCGAGCGCGAAATCGAAAACGAAAACCCCCCAGATCGCGAGGCTGACCAGATCGAGTAACGGGGGCAGTCCCCACACTAACTCGATCGCGAATAGCGCCAGCCAGACGAAACCGAGAACGAGCATGGGAATTTCTAGCCAGTCCTCTAACTGTTGTAGGATCTCGTCGCGTTCTCGATCGAGAACGTGCCGGAAAGACCGTTCCGCGTCATTCATAACCCATCGCGTGATTATCTTTCTATTTCTAACCTTCGTCGATCGCCGGATATTTCGCTCTCTAGCCGGGGAAAGATCCTCGCCCCGCCTGAAAAACTTTTCTAAGCGAGGATTTTTTTTAAAATTTATCGATTTTTTGATTTCCAATGGTTACGCGAATCCGCTAGTTCGCGCGACCTGCACGAGAAAACAGGAAGCGTATTTTGGAGAGAGACCTAAACTTTTACCGAAAAAATTCTCTTTAAGGCTATTTTTCTAGCGTTGTCGGGAAAAATCCCCCATCCGAAACCGGCGGAAAAATTCCCCGACGATCGCCACGACGATCACACCGACGGCGATCGTTACCGCGTCCCGCCAGACGGGTTTAACGCCGCCGAGCGCGATCAGTAGCGTGGTCGCCGCGGCGGGAGGATGGGAGGCTTTGAGAAGGAATCCGAACAGCATATTCAACCCCACCGCGAGAACCGAGGCCACGACCCGCGCGGGGGTTAACTCGTGACTCGAAAGAACGGGAGGGGCCGCGCTCGCTCCCGATACCCACACCGCGAGGAAACCCTCGACCAGTCCGTGAGCGTGACCGACAACGGTGTTGTAGAATCGGGCCGTCGGTTGTTCCGGCTGTTCGGCCTGCAAAAAAGCCGTCGGCCCTAAACTGGGGAACAGCCAGGGTTGACCGGCGATCAGCCCGATCGCCCCGACGAGCGCGATCAATAACGAGGCGACGATCGGGGCCCAGACGATATCGGGAATTCCGGGGGGATAGCGTCGCGGTCGGGAAGTTCGATCGCTTCGGGCGTGTTCGGTGGCGGTCATCGGTCTTTCAATCGGCTACGACTAAAATCTGGGGGGCCGCCTGTTTGATCCGGGTGAGTAACCAGGCTTCCTGTCGGCTCGTCTGTCCGTCGAGTCGCTGACAGAGCGCTTCTAACCGACTATCCCGTAACGCCCTCGCCGCCTGTAGGATGACAGTCCAACACAGATGAACCTCGTTAGCGATCAGCCAGAGATCGTGTAGATCCCGCAGTAGTGCCAGACTACCCGATCGGGGTTCCTCGAATAGCGACTGACTCAACCTTTCCGGCTCGTCGCTCTTGTCTTCCGAATAGCGATCGATAAACGGTCGTAACGCCTCGACGTGTTCCCGCGACCACGAGGCTAACAGCATACAGGTTTGATAAACATCCGGCTCGTCCTTATGGTGTTCCCCGACCGCCACCAGAGCGTCGGCTAACTGTTTCTCGCTCTGGTGGATCAAGCCTAAATAGTTCCCGATGTGCATGATTTTTCCCCCTTACACCTTGCGGATACGAACGGCGGCGTATTTAAAATGCGGTTGCTTACTGATCGGGTCCCACTCGGTAATCGTCAGTTCGTTAGCCGCGCGGGGTCGTCCCGGATCGTCCCAATAGCCGTAGTGAAAGGGAATAAACACCACGCCCGGTTCGATATCCCCCACCCTCGCCTTTTCGATCGCCCGGCCGCGTCGGGAAACCACTTCTATCCAGTCGCCCTCGACAATACCGTATCCTGCCGCGTCGGCTTCGGAGATCTGTACGAACGCGTCGGGGGCCGCGTCGTGGAGTTCTTTCGATCGCCCGGTTTTGGTACGGGTATGGAAGTGATAGACCACGCGCCCGGTGGTTAACCAGAGCGGGTATTCCCCGTCCGGACACTCGTGGGGGGGGATATAATCCGCCGCTCGGAAAAAAGCTTTTCCCTTCGGATCGTCGGCCCGGTACTCTTCGGGAGTGATAGCCCCCCCGGTGTCGAGATCGTGGCCGTAGGTCTCGCAGTAGTCGTAACTGGTGTTGAAATGTCCGTCGGTGTAGAGATGGGGCGTGCCGTCGGGGAAGCGATCGTTACAGGGCCATTGAATTCCCCCGTTCCCGGTCAGTTTCTCGTAACTCAATCCCGTGTAATCGCAGGGACGGCCGCGGGTGCATTCTTTCCACGCCTCGAAAGCCTCTTCCGGGGTATTCCATTTAATCAAAGGCGCGCCGTCTTTATCGCGAAAATCCATCCGACGGGCGTAGTCGAGGAAAATATCGAGATCGGAACGGGCCTCGCCGGGGGGATCGATCGCCTTGTGGGAGATATGCACCGTTCGATCGACGTTGGTAAAACACCCGGTCTTTTCCCCCCAGATCGCCGCCGGTAACACCACGTCCGCCAGTTTCGCCGTCTCGGTCATGAACGCGTCCTGCACGATCACGAATAATTCCTCTTTCTTCAAGATCTCGCGAATTCTCGCCAGTTCCGGCATAGAAACCGCCGGATTCGTCGCGCTGATCCAGAGCAGTTTAATCGATCCCGTCTCGCAGTAACGGAAGATCTGCATCGCGTGGGTGGGGGGCGACCAGTGGGGGATAACATTCACGTCCACGTTCCACAGGCGCGCCAGTTCGGCGACGTGTTCCGGGTTGTCCCAATTGCGGAACGCGGGAAGATCGCCGTCCGCGCCGCACTCGCGGGTATTCTGCGCGGTGGGTTGACCGTTCATCTGGTAGATACCGCAACCCGGACGACCGATTAATCCCCGTAATAGGTGCAGGTTATTGATCTGACACGCGGCCGCGGTGGCCTGCATCGATTGGTACACCCCTTGAAGCGCCGTAGAAACCAGCGTGTCCGCGCTTCCCAGAATTTCCGCCGCGGCCCGCAGTTTATCCGCGGGAACGTTGGCGACCTCTTGCACCCGTTCGGGCGACCACCGGCTGACGGTTTTCTGTAAATCCTCGAATCCGATGGTATGGGCGCGGATATACGCGGGATCGATCCGTCCCGCCTCGATGATTAAATTCAGCAGGCCGTTCATGACCGGAACATTCGTGCCGACTTTTAACGCGAGATGCACATCGGCTTCTTTCGCCGTTTCCGTTTCCCGCGGGTCGATCACTACCAGTTTCGGCGGTTTCGGTCCCCGTCGTCGATCGAGAACCCGCGCCCATAAAACCGTCTGTTGGGAGGCGATGTTATGGCCGACATGAAGGATCGCGTCGGTGACATCGAGATCGGTATAGGAACCCGGTTGCCCGTCACTGCCGAAGGACTGTTTCAAGGCGGCCGCGGCGGTAGCGGTACAGAGACGGGTATTACCGTCCATGTGCGGGGTTCCGAGTCCGGCTTTACCGATCACCCCGAGAGTGTAATACTCCTCGATCGTCAACTGTCCGGTGGTGTAGAAACCGATCGCCCCGGCGGTATGACGGTCGCGGATCTCTCGCGAACGCCGGACGATCGCTTCCATCGCCTCGTCCCAACTCGTTTCTTCCAAGCGATCGCCCCGGCGGATCAGCGGTTTCGTCAGGCGATCGGGGCTATGATTGGCGACCCACCCGTGTAATCCTTTCGGCCCCAACCGTCCGTGATTGACGGGATCGATCGCCCGTCCGCGCACCCCGACGATCCGCCCGTCTTTCACCCCGATATCCAGTCCGCACCCGTTGGAACAGAGAACGCACGCGGATTGTACCCATCGATCGGGTTCCTCGGAGATACGTTCGTCCACCCGAACCGGCCAGTCATTGACGTAGGGGGTACGTTCTCCCCAGATATCGGCGATACTGTCACGAGTCTCGTACATCGTAGATCCCTCGCGTAAATTAAAGTTTCCCGTTTAGGCGGATTTAAGAAGTTCGCCCCGATCGGGAACGAAAGTTAGGAAGCCGTTAGAACGGACATCGGGCTACACCCTCTACCTTAAAGAAAAGACGAGAGCGAAAGCCTCCCACGTCGGAGATAGAACGATTTCCTACTTTCGGCGCCGGGCATTTTCACCGCGTAAAAAGATAGATTCCCTCTCCCGACCGAAGACGGACGCGATCGAACCCTCCACCGCGTAACAGTAAACAGTAGATACAGCCTTTTTACTAAACGATGAGGTACAGACTTTCGGGTTTTAGGCAAGAGGCAATAGTCAATAGGCAATAGGCAGGAGGCAGGAGGCAGGAGGCAGGAGGCAGGAGGCAGGAGGCAAGAGGCAGAAGGTAGGAAATTAATATTCCCCATCTCCCCATCTCCCCACTTTTCTCTACTGTTTAAACAGGATTTGGTATGACTCCTGACTCCCGAATCACACGACAATTTTTGAATTCCGCGCGAGAGATCTTATGAACGATACCGCGACTCCCACGATCGAATACTGGCACGTTTGGACGGATGAAAACGGAATTAGCCATCAAACCCGAAAACAGATCCGCGATTTCCAACTCGAAAGTATCTCGCCTCCCGCCTCTCCTCAATGGCTAGGACGGGTAAAACAGGAAGGAGGAACCGTGAGCTTTACCGTTCTACCGGTGGGCTGGAGGGGAGAATGGCACGAGAACCCGAAACCCCAGTGGATTATTCCCCTATCGGGACGCTGGTTCGTCGAAACGATGGACGGGCAAAGGGTGGAAATGGGGCCGGGCGAGATCTCTTTCGGCGCGGATCAGAATACGAGAGAAGACGATCGGGGACGGAAGGGGCATCTTTCGGGAACCGTGGGCGATCGACCGGCGGTTCTGGCGATCGTGCAGTTCGGGGAAATGCCGGCGATCGGGTAACGAAGGCAGGAGGCAGGAGGCAGGAGGCAGGAGGCAGGAGGCAGGAGGCAAAGGGGAAATATACCGCGGATTTTCGAGACGCTGTATTTTATAAAAACTCTCTTAAAATTTTTAAGAGAATGAAATTATCGTGAACTAGCCTTATCTCTATAGAGAGAAGAGCGCACTCTCTCGCGTGATAGACGTTGAAAATCCGCTTTAATTTTAAAATCTTAAGTAACGTCAGTTCGGGATAAGTCAGAATCGAGATCCTCTGATTCCGGTCATCGCGAAATCTTTTTACCTCGCGGTGAGGTTGATAATAGCCTTGTGCAGGAGGTCCGGGGGAGGCACCCCTCCCCTGGTGGGGGGTTCGGGGGGCTAGTCCCCCGAATAAGACTCGGCTTCTCACCGAAAAATCGTCAAATTGTTATCCCGAACTGACGTTAAGTAGACTAAGAAAGTCAAGATTTCGGTTGTTCTTCGCGCTGGAATGTCGAGAAAATTATCGCTTCATTCTTTTGATAATCGCTGAAAATATGGTTAGATTTTATAATCGATCGGCCGCGTTCGGCGCGCCGGGGATCGAGCCTCGATGGACACAGGCCAGTAAGGACGGGATCGGGACCGCCTACTATAGCGCGAGTCGGGTCTGGTTCACGATCTGGAACGGGGCGATCACGGAAGTGTATTATCCCACGGTCGATCGACCGCAGATCCGCGACCTGCAATACCTGATTAGCGACGGACAGAGTTTTTTTCACGAGGAAAAACGCCATCTCGATTCTAGAGTAGAACGGATGTGGCCCCACGGGTTAGGTTATCGGATTCACAACCGCGATCCCCTCGATCGATATACCGTGATTAAAGAAGTCATTAGTGACCCGCGTTTCTCCTGCGTACTCCAGCGCACCCGACTGACGGGAGATCCCTCGATCGTGTCGAAATTGCAACTATACGCCCTCTGCGCGCCGCATCTGAACGTGGGGGGATGGGGGAATCACGCGAGTGTTACCGAGGTGGCCGGACAGTTTATTCTGACGGCCCGTAAGGGAAAAACCTGGCTAGCCCTGGGCGCGACGATCCCCTTCGCGCGATTATCCTGCGGTTACGTGGGGAAAAGTGACGGCTGGACGGATCTCGCGGATAATTTCCGGATGGACTGGCAGTTCGATCGGGCCCCGAACGGTAATATCGCCCTGACCGGACAATTAGATCTAGAATCCGATCGCCTGTACCGTAGCGGGAATTCGATCGAGTTCACCCTGGGACTCGCGTTCGGCGATAGTGTCCATAACGCCATCTCGACTCTATTTCAATCTCTGGAACTATCTTTCGATCGACAGGAAGAAACCTATAAACAACAGTGGGACGGGATCTGCCAGTCGATCCTACCTCTCGACGAACAATCCGGCGACGGTGGCAATCTCTACCACAGTAGTTTCAGTTTACTCCTGGCCCACGAGGATAAATCTTACCCCGGAGCGATGATCGCCTCTCTCTCGATTCCCTGGGGCGAGGCGATGGGAGATCTCAATCAGGGGGGATACCATCTCGTCTGGACGCGGGATATGGTCAATAGCGCGACCGCCCTACTCGCCGCCGGTGATCGCCAAACCCCCACCCGCGCCCTCGTTTATCTCGCGACCAACCAAGGGGAGGACGGCGGCTTCGCGCAGAATTTCTGGATCGACGGCGATCCCTACTGGACGGGGATTCAATTGGATGAGGTGGCCTTCCCGATCCTGCTGGCGTGGAAATTACAGAAGTTGAACGCCCTCGTGAATTTTGACATCTACCCGATGGTTCTCCGCGCGGCGGGATTTTTAGTCCGACAGGGGCCGGTGACGCAACAGGAACGTTGGGAGGAAGCCGGTGGATTTTCTCCCTCTACCCTCGCGGCCTGTATCGCCGCTTTGATCTGCGCGTCCGCTTTCGCCCGCGCTCGAAAAGACGGGGAAACCGCCCGATTTCTGGAAGAGTACGCCGATTTTCTGGAAAGTCACCTAGAAACCTGGACGGTAACGAACGAGGGAACGCTGGTTCCGGGTATCCGACGGCATTATATCCGCATCAATCCCGCCAGTATTGACGATCCCCGTCCCGACGAGAATCCCGATCGAAAAACCCTGGCGATCGCCAACCATCCCCCGGATGAACGGAAGGAATTTCCCGCGAAAGAGATCGTGGACGCGGGTTTCCTGCAATTAGTGCGCTTCGGTATCCGGAAACCGGACGATCCGATCGTTCTCGACTCGATTAAAGTCATCGACGCGGTGATTAAAGTGGATACCTTCTCCGGCCCCTGCTGGCATCGCTACAATCACGACGGCTACGGACAAAGAGAGGACGGCGGCCCCTTTGTCGGTTGGGGAAAAGGACGGGCTTGGCCGCTACTGACGGGGGAACGGGGCCACTACGAACTCGCGGCCGGACACGATCCGAAACCCTATATCCAAGCGATGGAACGTTTCGCTTCCTCGACCGGTTTACTGCCGGAACAGGTATGGGACGAGGCCGATCGCCCCGAGATCCATATGTTTTCCGGACACGCGACCGGTTCCGCGATGCCGTTGATGTGGGCCCACGCGGAGTATATTAATCTCCTGCGATCGACGCGGGACGGTAAGGGGTTCGATTTCATTCCCGAGGTCGCCGATCGCTATCTGGGCGACCGCCACGACTGTAAATCCCTAGAGATCTGGAAGTTCAACCGGCAGATCGATCGGGTAAATCGGGGACAATTGTTCAGAATTCAAGCCCAAGCGCCCTTCCGTCTCCACTGGTCGCGCGATAACTGGCAAAACGTTCAGGATACCGACTCGATCGCGACCGTTCTCGATATCCACTACGTCGATCTTGCCGTAGCGGGTGACTGGCAAGGGGCGATCGATTTCACCTTTTTCTGGACGCATAGCCAGAAATGGGAGAATCGGGATTTTCGCGTGGCGATCGATTGAGGGGAAGGCAAGAGGCAAAAGGCTTTTAGCTATCAGCTTTCAAAGAGCGAGTTTTTTCGCCCTGGCTACTATCTAAAGAGAGATCTAGCTGACCGCTGACCGCTGACAGCTTTTTCCTATCTCCCCATCTCCCTACCGGAGATCGATCGAGTACAATGAACCACCCGCGGCGATAATCAGGCGATTTCCCGCGAAAGTTAGATTCGCCACGGTTTCCGGTACGGGGATCTTGCCGATACGGGTTCCGTCGGGTGCGTATATCTGTACGCTATCCTCGGAACTGATGAAGACGTTACCTCGTTTATCCACCCGTAAACCGTCCGGTTGACCTGGATCGATAACGGCGAAAACGCGGCCGTTTATCGCTTTTCGATCATCGATAACCTCGTAAACCCGAACGTGATGGAATCCGTCGGGAATATTATACGCGGAGGAATCGGAAACGTAGAGAAGATTTTCGTCGGGACTGAAGGCTAAACCGTTAGGACGGAGCATATCGGTGATTACCACGTCGATCTCGCTTGTTTTCGGGTCGAAACGGTAGACGTAACTGCCCGGTTGTTCCTGTATTCCACCGTATCCCTGATTCGGTTCGGTGATACCGTAGGGAGGATCGGTAAACCAGATCGTACCGTCACTTTTAACCACCAGATCGTTCGGACTATTCAATCGTTTGCCCTGAAAGCGATCGATCAACACTTTCCATTCCCCATCGTGTTCCCGACGAACGATCGCCCGTAAACCCCCGGAACAACCCACTAAACGACCCTCTAAGTCCCGATAATTCCCATTCTGATAATCGGAGGGATCGCGAAGTACGGTAACGCCATTTTCCCGACTCCAACGTAATAATCGATTCCCGTGGGCATCACTGTAAACGATGCTGTCATCCTCGGGAAAATACACTGGCCCCTCGGTATGAACTGCCCCACCGGTTAGTTTTTGCAAAGAAGCGTTCGATCGAATTAACGGGTGCATCCGATCGTCGTAGATCTCGATCGATCCGGTCATAGAATCCTCGGGAATTAATAATAAAGAATGTCCGGTCGGGTCTTGTATCGAATAATCTCGATCGATTTCATCGCTCGCGAATTCTACCCGCGTGGAGGTCATATCCGAATCCTGCCAATCGGAGGGAATCGGACGACCTCCCGCGGGTTCGAGATAATCTAGTAATTCGATTCCCATTCCCCCGCGCGGGGGACGTAATGCCGTGATCCGAACCCGCGCGATCGGTAAACCATCCATTCGGGCTTGCGTTTCCCCGTGATTTAAACTGCCCCCATCCACTCGCATCCCGAGAAAATCCCGATAGAATTCTAGACTTTCTTCGGTATCGGCAACGGTGATCGCGGTGTGATCGATGCCGAGAAATAATCGATCGCTTTTCTCGTGCCATTTCTTCTGTCCCTTATCCGAGGGAAACCAAATCAATTCGAGAGGATGGCGATCGAGATCGCGGAATTTAAACGCTTGAATCCCGGCCGCTTCCGGATTATCGATCGGGATCGTCTGCGGTTCCGTGGAGATAAATTCGATGGGAAAAGCGCGAAGATGGTGGTAAGCGCGTTCCATATCGCTCACCACGATCGCCAGATGTTGAAACCAGCGATCGTTACTCCGGGAATCCACGGGAACGGGTTTACCGGGAATATCGAGATATTGCTGTAAACGAACGCTCTCGTCTCCGAGTTTTAGGGTGATCGATCGAATTCGATTATTCTCGATTACCGTATCGGAAATTACCTCGAAACCGAGAGCTTGAACGTAAAAATTTTTCGAGAGATCGACGTTATTAACGACGAGATCGATCGCTTGAACTTGTTGAATTTGAATTTTCGATCGAAGTAATATATTCATGGTTTTTTATTGATGTTGATAATTCTCGATTAAATCCGTAGGGTGGGTTAGACGGCGATAACCTTTGAAATAGAACGTTATGGTATCAATCCGTCGTAACCACCATTTATTATTTTCTCAATAAAAATAATTTATTATGTATTGTGAAAAAATATTTGCCTAAAATTGTATATAAAATTTCCAACAAATACGCGATCGACTACCCTTTTTCTTTTGCCTTACAATAAATCTATCCCCCAAACAAAAGAGCGTCGAGAGAAAAAGCCCCCGGCCCGATCGCCGCGAGCGCGATCAAGATTAAACAATACATAAAAGCCTTTTCCCAACTCGGAGGTTCTCCCTTTCCCTTCGGCCCCTCGTACTGTCCCTCGGGAATTAAATAGGGATCGCGAGCGACAAAAGGCAACCCTTGAGAGATTTCTAAATAAGCGGCGAAAGCCATCGAAACGAAAATCGCTACGCTCGCTAGAGGGGTTAACAACCCGATCACCAAACAAACCCCTCCCGCTACCATCGATAGAGCCGAGAGAAAACAGAGGAACACGGGCATTTTTAAAGAACTCGCCCATTGTTGTAAATGGGTAATCTTCGGATAACCGTGGAGAAAGAATAATATCCCGGTTCCTACCCGTAATATTAATAGCGCGATCCCTTCCATCCCCGCGGGAAAACCGAGATAGAGAGGGTTTAGTAAATTAAACGGGAAGATAATAGCGATCGGGAGTGTATAGAGCATATTCGTTATCGAAATAAAAGTTTCGATCGAACGTTCTCGATCGGATTATAGAATACGGAAATTCCCGTGAAAGTCGCTCGCGTCGATCGACGGAAAATTCGTTAAGTCCTATGGTAGAAGTTCCCCGCCGTCCCGCGCTCTAGACTAAGGTAGAACTTTCCGAAAAACGATGAGTTATCCACCCTTTTTACTCCAAGGTCAAAAAGCCCTAGTAACGGGCGCGAGTTCCGGTATCGGTGAAGCCTCGGCTCGCTGTCTGGCAAGGGCGGGGGCATCTGTTGTCATTAATTATCATTCCGAGAAAGAAGAGGCTGAAAAGATCGTTCGAGATATTACTTCCGAAGGTGGAGAAGCGATCGCTATCGGCGCGAACGTGGCCAAAGAAGAGGAAGTTCGATCGATGTTCGATCGGATGTTTCGAGAGTTCGGCACGATCGATATTCTGGTCAATAACGCTGGTTTACAGAAAGATTCCCCCTTCGTCGAGATGACCCTCGACGCGTGGAATCTCGTTATCGGTATTAACCTAACCGGACAATTTCTCTGCGCGCGCGAGGCGGTTCGCGAGTTTCTCCGTCGCGGTGTCCGGCCGGCTATCTCTAGCGCGGCCGGCAAAATTATCTGTATGAGTTCGGTACATCAGACCATTCCCTGGGCCGGACACGTCAATTACGCGACCAGTAAAGGCGGGATCGATATGTTAATGAAAAGTATGGCCCAAGAACTCGCGCCGCGAAAAATCCGGGTCAACAGTATCGCCCCAGGAGCGATCGAAACCCACATTAACACGGCCGCCTGGAATACCCCCGACGCGCGGGATAAATTACTACAACTCATTCCCTCCGGTCGGGTGGGAGTCCCGGAAGACATCGGCAAAGCGGTCGTGTGGCTGGCTTCCGACGATTCCGATTACGTCAACGGCGCGACCCTATTCGTCGATGGCGGCATGACCCTATACCCCGGATTCGCGAAAGGTGGATAATTATGACCACGGCCGATCGTCACTACGATGTCATTATCATCGGTACGGGCGCGGGAGGGGGAACCCTGGCCCACGAACTCGCGACCACCGGAAAAAGGATTCTCGTCTTGGAACGCGGGGATTTTCTGCCTCGGGAAAAGGCGAATTGGAGCGCGTTGGAGGTTTATCAAAAAGAACGCTACCACACCGACGAACAATGGATCGGCAACGATGGCGAACCCTTCCGACCGCAGACGGGGTACAGGGTGGGGGGGAATACGAAAGTGTACGGCGCCGCGTTATTGCGAATGCGGGAGCGGGATTTCACGGAAGTTGTCCATAAAGGGGGGATTTCCCCGGCTTGGGAACTGAGCTATCAGGATTTTGAACCCTACTACACGCGCGCGGAAAAGCTCTACGATGTCCACGGCCAGAGGGGAAGCGACCCGACCGAACCGCCCGCGAGCGATCGCTATCCCTATCCTCCCGTCAGTCACGAACCCGATATGCAGGCGATCGCCGACGGGATTAGCAAACTGGGCTATTATCCCTTCCCGTTACCCTTGGGCCTGAAACTCAACGAGGGAAACCGTCTCAAAAGTCCCTGTATTCGTTGCGATACCTTCGACGGTTATCCCTGTTTGGTGGAAGCGAAAGCGGACTCGGACGTGAACGCGATCCGGCCGGCGCGCGATCGCCACGAGAACCTCACGTTATTAACCAGCGCGAAGGTATCGCGATTGATTACCGGTGAATCGGGCCGGGAAGTTACCGGGGTAGAAACGGAGATATACGGAGAAACCTATCTTTTTTCCGCCGATATTGTCGTCGTGGCCTGCGGCGCGATCAATTCCTCGGTTTTGCTTCTACGTTCCGCGAACGATCGACACCCGAACGGACTCGCCAATCGATCGGATCAGGTGGGACGTAATTTTATGAAACATCTAGCCGTCGCGTTGGTAGCCCTACATCTGGAACCCAATCGCGCCGGCTTTCAAAAAACGATCGCCGTCAACGATTTCTACTGGGGGGAACCGGATTTTCCCTACCCGATGGGCATGGTACAGAATACCGGAAATGTTCTGGCCGATATGCTCCCGGCGGAAGCGCCCCCGTTAATGGCCCCTCTCGTCAAATTGATCCCGCATTTCGAGCGGGAGTTAATCGCCGAACGATCGACCGGTTGGTGGTTACAGACGGAAGATCTCCCCGATCCCGATAACCGGGCGCGAGTAATTGACGGCAAGGTTCATCTGAATTACAAGCTCAATAATACCGAGGCGAGCGATCGCCTGATCCATCGCTGGACTTCGGTTCTCAAGACGATCGATCGGGGCGCGATGCACGTTATCCCTTTTAGCATCTATCCGCGGAATCAAATGCCCGTTCAAGCGGTCGCCCACCAGTGCGGAACCTGTCGTTTCGGTTCCGATCCGCGAACCTCGGTACTCGATGTCAACTGCCGCGCCCACGAGGTCGATAATCTCTACGTGGTGGACGGGAGTTTCTTTCCCTCCAATTCGGGGGTGAATCCCACGCTGACGATCATGGCCAACGCGATCCGCGTCGGGGATCATTTACGGGAGCGATTAAAAGCATGATAAAGAAAGAGTCTTGGATCGAGCTTTTATTGCCGTTATCCCTGATTTTCGGATTGGTGCTGTTGTTAAGTCTGAACGTCGGAACGAGCGGACAGGCGGCGAACGAACCCGGCCCGTTAGAAGATTGGTTGAAGTTGATCGTCGGCTATCTCGCGGCCGGCGCGGAGATCGCGGCGGCGATCGTCATCGGTGGGGCGGTCGTTCGGGGGATTTTCGCGTATTTACAGCAACTATTCTCCCGCGCGCGCCAGCACTTCGACGCGACCGAGGGAATCCGGCTTCAACTGGGTCGGGTTCTCGCGCTGGGATTGGAATTTACCGTCGCCAGCGATATTCTCCGCACCGCGGTCGCGCCCACCCGTCAGGATATTTTGAACTTGGGGGCGATCGTTCTCCTGCGAACGTTATTGAATTACTTTTTAGAACGGGAAATCCGCCAGGGAGAGCGAAATCGGGCGGCCGATCGGGAACCCGCGCCGGAATACCGCGACTCACTACGGAGCCCATCATGACACGCGAACCATCGTCCGGGGAAAATCAATCCGAAAACTCCGAGAACTCGATCGATCACCCTCTCTCCACGGGAATCGGGGCGGCCGGGGGAGGGGTCGCGGGTGGCGCGATCGGGAAAGCGATCGCTGGCAAAACGGGCGCGACATTGGGCGCGGTGGCCGGGGCGATCGCCGGGGGTCTCGCGGGTAACGCGCTCGCGGAAATCGCGGGAGAATTCGCCGAAGAAGCGGGGATATCCCTCGGTTTAGGCGCGGATACGAAAGCGATCGAACTACCCGCGCATTATTCCTGGGAAGAATTGCGATCGTTATCGCGACCGGGGGGGTTATAACGCGTTAGTAACCAGAGCGCGAGCCGTTCCAGCAGTACCAGAGTCGCGGTCACTCCCACGGCCAGACCGAACAACGCGAGATTACTTTCTTTTCCCGCGCGTAACGCGAAACTCAGGGAAGTAGAGACCGCGGGAGGGTGAACGACATCGAGCAGGATCATCAGGGCGATCGTGGCCACCATCGCGGTTCCTCCCGATAGATAGCCGGGGCCGAGGATCAGATAGGTGAGAAAGCCGATTCCCGCCGCCATGATCTGCGATAGGGTTAGGGTGCGAACCGAGTTCGTCCCGTGTTGCGGATCGAGATAGATGAGGAAGGCGCTGGAAGCGAGGGAAGCGAACAGTAATCTCTGTCGGCTGAGGGCTTCTACTAGGGCTAAAACGGTCAGAACGACGAGCGTGGGGGCTAGGGCTAGAGTGAACTCTCCTCGCAGGTTCAATCTACGTCGGAGCGATCGATTCGCCCCCTCGATCGGTTTCAAACTTTTCCGTTCCCGGTTCATAGTCTTTTTACGGCGAATTTCCCGCCTTGATTTTTAAAGGGACGTGGCGGGAAAGAAAGGAAAAAAGCACCTTCTCGAAGTGTTTAATTCGGATAAATCCCGCTCTTTTCAAAATACAACCCGCGAGCCAGCGACGACCTTACCCGTAAGGTAGACAACCGCGAAGACCGGCGCGGAAGGGATTTTAGAAACGAAGGCCGGCGCGACGGGAAATCCGTTCGATATAGCTAGAAAGTATCCGGGCGTACCGGCCGAGAGAGCGAGCTAGTCGTGTTTTAGATCTGTGGAATGGGATATAAGTAATAAACCGAAAACTCGAAAAGATTATTCAATAATTTTAGAGCAAGTTGTTTGTCCGAGTTACCAAACGTTTTTGATACACCAGTAAAGCGGACTCTAAACTGTCGAGATTAGTGAGAATAAACTATCCTTCCTCCGCCGTCCACCCTCGGTACTTTCTGTTCCCTTTTTCCACTAGATTTCTCGGGACGAACCCCTTCGTATTGGTGATTTTTACTCCTTGTAAATAGAGCGACATCCCCGGTTCTAGCTCTAAGTCTTTCAGCGTTAACCAGATGTCTTTTTCTCTTTCTACATACTCGTCTTTCTTCGATTTCAGGCATAGATACGTGTTTTTTAATCGCCGGACTCGGAAATCGAAATCACCGCCCCGCCAATCGATCGGGAAATCGAGCCGGTTCCCCACGGGGAAAGCCGATCTTTCGAGATTGCCAGAGCGCGGGAGAATCGATCGAGAAGTGCCGTCGCGGTAAGGGAAACAACACTTCCCCCTAACCGGACGCGAGAGAACTAGCGAAACCAAGTTTCCTGCCACGTCACCATTCGATCGATCTCCGCGGTCTGATTCGCGATAATCGCTTTGCCGAGATCTCTCAATTCGGCTCGCGGACTATTCAAAACCATCGCCGCCATCATGATAGCCATTTCGTGATGGTAGATCATTCCTTCCAGAAAAGCTCGATCGAAATCGGGCGCGTTTTCAAGAGCGTCGAGATCTAGGTTCATCATGCCCATTCCCCCCATCATCCACGTCATGTCGGTATCTAAGCCCGCGTTTCCCGACATCCCCTCGTGCATCGACATTCCCGTGTGAGAAACGGAGGGAACGTCGGTTCCGTACCATTTCTGATACCAAGCTCTCATCTCTTGAATCTCCCGGCTTTGATCTGTCTCGATCGCTCGGGCTAGTTCTTTGATTTCCGGGTGTTTGGCTTTCCGCGAGGCGAGTTTCGCCATATCGATCGCCCCCTGATGGTGCGGGATCATCATTTGAATAAAGTGTCGATCGATCTGTTGTTGATCTCCCATCATCTGCCCGCCTCCCATCATTCCCGTTCCTCCCGGAGAGAGAGCGGGAGAATTTCGCGGATAGCGCGCGTCATTTTTCCCGTTCGCGGACGCGTCTCGATCGATCGCGGCCCCGTTCGCCCCGACGCTCCGGGAAACCGATAGAAGACCGATCGGGGTGACGACCGCGAGTAAACCCACTAGACCGTACAGTAAAGCTCTATCTCTCATAAAATTACCTCCCCGATCGCCTGTCGCGCGATCGGTACCGAATCAAACGCTTCTACTATCTAGTCTGGACAAGAAATATCAAATCGGGATGAAATAATTTTTGTTGTTTACGAAACTTAAACTTTATCCTGATTTTATTTTTATTTGTTAGAATAAATAAAATGAGTTTTTCAAGCTTGCTATTTACAGAAAAATGATATTTCTTTATTTAACTGAAAGACAAAATTTTATTACAAGAATCGATCTTTAGAAAAAAGTATTAGATCGAAACCAAGAAAAAGACCAGAATAAATTTAGGGTTAACGGTACCCGTAATTATCTCGGTATGAATGAATCCCGAGTCCGCGAACAATATAATCAATTAGCAACTCGGTATGACCGACGCTGGCATCGTTATATTTCTAACACCCTATCGTTTCTCAAAATCTGGGCGCGGATCGCTCCAACCGATTCGGTTCTTGATGTTGCCTGTGGCACGGGGGAGTTCGAGCGGCTGATCTCGCGGGAAAACCCGGCACAGAATATGGTCGGGGTGGATATTTCCGAGGAAATGCTGAAGATCGCTCGGCAAAAGCTTCAGTCTTATGCCAACGTTCGCTTTCAATGCGCCTCCGCCTCTGCCTTACCGTTTCCCGACGCGAGTTTTGATACGGTCATCTCCGCTAACGCGTTTCACTATTTTGACGATCCTAATGTTGCCTTACGAGAGATGAAGCGGGTTCTAAAGCCGAATGGCAATCTCATTATCTTGGACTGGTGCAAAGATTTTTTAGCTTGCCGGATTTGTGATCGAGTGCTACAACGAGTCGATCCGGCCCATCAACAGTGCTATACGCGGGCGGAGTTGCATCGGTTTCTCTCTCGTGCCGGGTTTTGCCTTCCGCGCTCTTCTACAGTTCGGTTTGACTTCATTTGGGGATTAATGGTCGCGACCGCGCGACCTGACTCGGTTCCGGGTTCAAACGCGTGACCCGGAATCGCTCCCCGGAAGCATGAACTTTCGTAAGGGCTTTCTTATCGTGGTAACAAGGTGGTACGGTTAATTATGAAAGAATTATGAAAGGCTGTTCGCGATGGCACTCTCCGATCGTCCTCCCAGCTTGCCAGAGGTTCATCGCAGTATCTCGATCCCTGCCGCCAAAGGCTTTTGGCGTAAGTTGCTGGCCTTCGCGGGGCCGGGCTATCTGGTCTCCGTCGGGTATATAGACCCCGGCAACTGGGCGACCGACATCGCCGGCGGTTCACGTTTCGGCTATACCCTATTGAGCGTGATCCTGCTTTCCAACTTGATGGCGATTTTACTGCAATCCCTTTGTGTGCGATTGGGAGTGGCCACCGGAAAAGATTTGGCGCGGGCTTGCCGGGACTACTTCAGCCCTTGGATTAGCTTCATTCTGTGGGTGTTGTGCGAGATCGCCATTGCCGCCTGTGATCTGGCGGAGTTGCTCGGAAGCGCGATCGCCCTACAACTGCTGTTTGGAATTCCCCTGGTATGGGGGGTGTGCGTTACGGCGATCGATGTGCTGGCGTTACTATTCCTGCAAGGTAAAGGCTTCCGCTATGTAGAAGCGCTCGTGATCGCGCTGGTGGGAACGGTGGGCGTTTGCTTCGGCGCGGAAATTCTGTTTTCCCGACCCCATGTAGGCGGAATTTTGCAAGGATATCTCCCGAACCGTGAAATTATGCGGAACCCGGATATGCTTTACCTGGCGATCGGGATTTTGGGGGCGACCGTGATGCCGCATAACCTGTATCTGCATTCGGCGATCGTTCAGACTCGCGCCTGGCAACCCACACCGGAAAAGAAATGGGAAGCGATCCGGTTTGGCACGATCGATTCGACGGTCGCGTTGTCCTTCGCCCTGTTTATCAACTCCGCCATCCTGATCGTCGCGGCGGCCACCTTTCATTTCTCCGGTTATCACGAGGTCGCCGAAATTCAGGACGCTTATAAGCTACTGTCTCCTTTACTGGGCGCGAGTGCCGCCAGCACGATTTTCGGATTGGCGTTGCTGGCTTCGGGACAGAGTTCGACCCTGACCGCGACTTTAGCCGGACAGATCGTGATGGAAGGCTTCTTGCGGTTTCGGTTGCCGCCCTGGTCGCGTCGATTAGCGACTCGCTTACTGGCAATTATCCCCGCCCTGATCGCGATCGTGTTTTTCGGGGAACAAAGTACCGGGCGACTGCTCGTTTTCAGTCAGGTGGTTCTGAGTTTACAACTCTCGTTCGCGGTGATTCCCCTGGTGATGTTTACTAGCGATCGCCGCTTAATGGGCGAGTTTGTCAATCCGACGTGGTTGAAAGTTGTGGCTTGGGCGGTGGCTTCCATCATTGTCGCGCTAAACGCCCGGCTACTTTTACAAACCGTTTTTTAGGCGAAGATTCGATCGGGGTCTTCCTTTGGCGCCCCGGAGATAACTAACGTCAGTTCGGGATCGGAATTTGACGATTTTTCGGTGAGAAGCCGAGTCTTATTCGGGGGACTAGCCCCCCGAACCCCCCACCGGTGGAGGGGTGCCTCCCCCGGACCCCCTGCACAAGGCCACGCGCGACATCACTTCGAGTTGACAAGATTTCGGGATGACTCGAATGAGAGGATCTCGATTCTGACTTATCCCGAACTGACGTTAACTACTAAAAATGATCCGGGATGAATTCAAAATTTAAAATTTAGAGCGAGGACGAGACGATCGAGACGCTCCCCTACCGAACATCGAGCGATCGCCCGATCGGGAAAAATATGTCCCCGGCCCCTTGACTCTCCCGTGAACTGGAGAGATCACAATGACAGTAGGACGCTCGATCGAAGAGCGAGAGCGTTACCGGCAACGACCGATCCCGTTGCCTCCACCTTCGCATCTCGGAGATGGTATATGGAAAAGAGTAGTTTGAAACTGCGGGGGATGGGCTGTGCCTCCTGCGCTCGAACGATCGAGGACACGATCCGATCGCTACCCGGTGTCGAGACCTGTACTGTTAATTTCGGTGCCGAACAGGCCAGCGTTACCTACGATCCCCGCGTGACCGATATCGCGACGATTCAAAAAGCCGTGGACGGGGCGGGATACTCGGCGATTCCCCTGCAAGACGATGTACTCGCCCCGGAAGACGACAGCGAAAGGCGGGAACGACTCGCCGAAAATCGGCGGTTGACCCGTAAAGTGTGGACGAGCGGCACGATCGGGGCGATTTTAGTGATCGGCTCCCTGCCCGCGATGACGGGAGTGGCTATCCCTGTCATCCCCCCTTGGTTACATAACTCGTGGGTGCAGTTAGCGATCGCTACCCCCGCGTTGTTCTGGTGCGGTTCGTCTTTCTTTCTCAACGCCTGGAAAGCGTTCAAACGCCACACGGCGACAATGGACACGCTGGTAGCCCTCGGAACGGGTACGGCGTATCTTTATTCCCTATTTCCCACCTTTTTCCCGCGATGGTTTCTCGATCGGGGGCTCGCCCCCGACGTGTACTACGAGGCGGCATCGATGATCATCGCCCTGATCCTACTGGGAAGATTGTTGGAAAACCGCGCCAGAGGTCAAACTTCCGAGGCGATCCGTAAGCTGATGGGCTTGCAGGCGAAAACGGCGCGGGTTATCCGGGACGGGCGCGAGCTCGATATTCCCGTCGCCGAAGTGATTCTCGGCGATCTCGTGGTGGTGCGTCCGGGGGAAAAAATACCGGTTGATGGCGAGATCGTTTCGGGTTCCTCCACGATCGACGAGGCGATGGTGACGGGGGAAAGTATCCCCGTGAAAAAAAATCCGGGCGATGAGGTGATCGGCGCGACGCTCAATAAAACCGGTAGTTTCCAATTTCGAGCCACGCGGGTGGGAAAAGACACGTTCCTCGCGCAGATCGTCCGGTTAGTCCAACAGGCGCAGGGTTCTAAAGCGCCGATCCAACGGCTGGCCGATCGGGTGACGGGATGGTTCGTTCCGGCCGTGATCGCCATAGCGATCGCCACCTTCATCATCTGGTACAACGTCATGGGGAACGTGACGATGGCGTTGATCACCGCGGTGGGCGTACTGATTATCGCCTGTCCCTGCGCCCTCGGTCTGGCCACCCCGACCTCGATCATGGTCGGGACGGGCAAGGGAGCGGAAAACGGCATCTTGATTAAGGGCGCGGAAAGTTTGGAGATGGCGCACAGATTACAGGCGATCGTTCTCGATAAAACGGGTACGATCACCCGCGGCGAGCCGACCGTGACCGATTTCGTGACCGCGCGGGGAACGGCTAACGGGAACGAGTTAAGTCTACTGCGCTCGGTTGCATCGGTGGAACGGAATTCGGAACATCCCCTAGCGGAAGCCGTGGTACGCTACGCCGACTCACAAGGGGTAAACCTAGAGCCTGTTCGGGATTTCGAGGCGATCGCCGGGAGCGGGGTACAGGGTTACGTCGGCGATCGACTCGCGCGGATCGGTACGGGCCGCTGGATGAACGAGTTAGGAATCGATACCGGTGTCTTGGAGCGAGAGAGCGAGAGATTGGAATCTCTCGGAAAAACGGTCGTCTGGCTCGCGGTCGATGACGGGATCGAGGGGATTATGGCGATCGCCGACGCGGTAAAACCCTCGTCGGCCCGGGCGATCCGCGCCTTACAGAAAATGGGTCTGGAAGTGCTCATGTTGACGGGAGATAACCGACATACCGCCGGGGCCATCGCCCGCGAGGTGAATATCGATCGGGTTTTCGCGGAAGTTCGTCCCGATCGCAAAGCCGACACCATCGATACGATCCGCTCGGAAGGGAAAATCGTGGCGATGGTCGGGGACGGTATTAACGACGCGCCGGCTCTCGCGCGGGCGGACGTGGGCATGGCGATCGGCACGGGAACCGATGTCGCGATCGCGGCCAGCGATATCACCTTGATTTCCGGGGATTTACAGGGAATCGTCACCGCTATCCAACTGAGTCGGGCAACGATGCGGAATATCCGCCAAAATCTCTTTTTCGCTTTCATCTACAACGTGGCGGGAATCCCGATCGCCGCGGGGATTCTTTTTCCTTTCTTCGGTTGGCTACTCAGCCCGATCGTCGCGGGCGCGGCGATGGCGTTCAGTTCGGTGTCCGTCGTGACCAACGCCTTACGCCTGCGGAACTTCCGACCGAAAACCCTCGGCTAGTCGATAAGGAGGACGATCATGCTTCAAAAAATCATGTTTTTCGCGACATTGGCGGGTTTCGGATTTCTCGTCGGGGCTATATCGGGAGCGATTATGTAGGAGGTGAACGATGGTTAAGAAAATCGCGCTCGCGGGCGCTATCGCGGGTCTAGGATTGGTATTCGGGACGGTCGCGCCGGGGGCTGTCGCCGAGATGTCTGGCGATGGCGCGCATCCATCGGGAGAAGGATTTACCGGGGGATTTCAACGAGTCGAGCAACCGATCGCCAATAAAATCGCCGTAACGCTGGGAGGTTTAGGGTTGATCGGGTTAGAACTCGGCTGGTTCCTGTGGAGTAAACCGAAATCCCGTCGGGCGACCGCGCGGGAGGGAATTCAAGAAGTGACCGTGACCGTGGACGGGGGTTACGAACCGAGCCGGATCGAGGTAGAGGCGGGAAGACCGGTACGCTTGAACTTTAAACGCGAGGATGCCAGTAGTTGTCTGGAAGAAATACGCTTCCCCGACTTCAATATCGTTCGATCGCTCCCCCTGCATCGGGTGACGGCGATCGAGTTCCTACCGGAAGAACCGGGCAGGTACGAGTTCACCTGCGGGATGAATATGTACCGGGGAGCGATCGAGGCGCGACCGATCGGGACGACGACGGGTGATCGAACGTAGGGAAAAGGGTAAAGGGTAAAGGGTAAAGGGGAATGTATAAGCCTTTCCCCTCCCCCTTTACGAGCGCCCGTATCCCCGCTAGGACACTCGGAAAATTGCTATAAACCGTCTCGTTTCCCCGACTTGAGACGATTAGAACCCGAAGGAATAACCGATCGTCAGTTTTAGCTGACTATTTCCCTCCGAACCCGTCGCGATATCTCCTTCGATACCGATATCGAGAACGTTCTGTAGACCGACTTGCTGGCGTAAACCCACCCCGGTGCGGATCACTACCCCACCGTTGACGTTTTCGCTGGCTAACACGCCCAATTCGGCGAGAAACGTTCGATCGAACCTTTTCGGGTAGCCGAGCGGCGTGGAATAGCCGAGAATCAGCCCCGGAATCACCGATCGATCCTCGCTATCCGGGTCGGTTTTCACTTCCAGATCGAGATTGAGATGCAGGCGATCGTATTGACCGACGGTTTTACTGGCGATTCCCCGAAGACGGAAATCGACCCCGCTCGCGTCGTTGCCGGTCGTTAATCCCGCGTCGGCCCGGAGCGCGAAAGCGGGAACCTCGTCGTACTCGCGATTGAAATTATAGAAGAACCCGATCGACAGATTCCCGATGTCGAAATCCGTATCTTCCGAATCGACCCGTCCGCCAACGCTCGGCTCGATCCCGATAATCATGTGGCCGTTAAGGATCACCCCGTTCAGATACTCGAAGCTAAATTCTCCCCCGACCGATCGATTTTCCAGAAAGACGGCACTGGCACCGAATTCTAGGGACTGTTCCCCGAAACCGATACTTTCCGCGTCCTCGAACGAGAGAGGGCGATCGGAGTCGAGATTATTGTGATCGTTGGCGGTAACGGGAGAAACCAAAGCAAACAGCGAACCGATGCCGATTAAAATCGCTCTTTTCATCGTTTCTCTCCCGAATCGCCGTGATTATGTCCCTCGTGTCCGGTCGCGGGTTTCGTTTCCGGGTTCCCCGAATCGCCGTGATTATGTCCCTCGTGTCCGGTCGCGGGTTTCGTTTCCGGATTCCCCGAATCGCCGTGGTTATGTCCCTCGTGTCCGGTCGCGGGTTTCGTTTCCGGGTTCCCCGAATCGCCGTGATTATGTCCCTCGTGTCCGGTCGCGGGTTCGGTTTCCGGATTCCCCGAATCGCCGTGATTATGTCCCTCGTGACCTACTCCCTCCGGCATCAATCCCATCCCCGGTGTTCCCGCCATAAACCGGTGGTCGTGAAGTCCATCTCCCCCGTAATTTTTGCCCGGTTCCATTCCCCGGTGATTCGCGGCCATCACTAACCAAGTGGCGCGGGTGATCTGTTCCTCCTTCTGTTTCTCGGTCATCCAATCGGACGCGATGATGTCGTTCACCATATCGTGCAACATATGCAGGTTGTCGAAGGTGTTGGCGATATAGGGGAAACGTTCCGCGAAACGGGGGCTGAGTTCGGCGAACATGGGCATGAAGGGTCGATCGACCCGATACAGTTCTTTCTCGTGATACTGTCGCCCCACTTTCTCGTAAGCTTTCCGTTGTTCGTCTAGAGTCTTGCCGTAGAGCAGATCGTACATCGACCCCTGTAACCAGTGGTAACCCCAGAACAGGCCGTTGACTTTGGGATATTTCTGTCGGAAAGCCTTGGAGTAGGGTTGTCCGTCGAGGTAGCCCATATTCATCGGCAAACCCGTGATCGCGTAGGGAACTTTCGTCACGTAAAATTTATACAGGCGATCGATCTCGGCTTCTTTTTCGGCCTCGGTTAATTTCGTACTGGCGAGGACATCGACGGTCTGCGCGTGGAAAACGTGCGCCCAGTCGAAAACCTGTTCCAAGACCCCGTATTTCCTGCCGAAAGTGGGGGAAATATTGGCCTCGTCGGGCATAAATCGCGGGGGATTTTTTAACACCCATTGAATTTTTTCAAAGGTTTCGGTTTCTAAACCTTTCTCTTTGCCGGTGACGAGATCCTCGTAGGCGAACGCGTGACCGACCGCGACCGCGTTGAGATCTTTCGCTAACGATTCGACATTGTAGATCGCGTCGTTGTAAACCCCGCGTTTACGATAGATATGATTGCGTTGTTTGTTATACATCCAACCGGGTAGATCGGATGGAACGGCTTGTAGAGCGCGGGTTGCTCGTTGCTCCGATCGCGCGGATCGATCGGCGATCGGACTCGCCACTAAAACGAGCGTCACGAGAGATAAAAGTAGTTTTTTCATGTTTTCTCTGGAATAGATTGACCGATTGAATCGTCTGAAATGGGAGTGAGAATCCGCTCGAAGAACGAGTTGGAAATATTCGCGATTCCGACCGGGGGCGAGCGGAAGCCTTCCCTTCAAGGGGAAAAATTTTTGGCGGGAGTACCGGTTTCCCTTAAACACCCGCCCCCTACCTTCTCTGACTCTTCGCTCGATTCTTCAGATTTTGAGGTTAGGGCAGATAAATCGCTCGTCCGGTCGCGGTTTTTCCTCCCATTCCCCGAAAGTCTCGGTTAGCTGTTGTCGTAGGAGAAGTAATTGCTCGACCTGGCGATCGATCTCCCGGATCTGTCCCTCTAACTTTTCCTTGATCTCCTCGCAGGGAAGTTCCCCCCGTTCGTGAACGCTCAAACAGTCCCGTATTTGCTGGAGACTTAAGCCGAGAGTTTGTAAACGTTTGATAAATAGCAATCGATTGACCGTATCGGGTCTAAATAGGCGGAATTGTCCCTCGGTACGACCGTCCGAGCGGATTAATCCTAATTCCTCGTAGTAGCGAATCGTTTTAATCGGGACACCGCTCTCGATCGAGAGTCGGCCGATTTTGAGGTGGTCTGCCAGGGCGCTCGACACGATCGTCTCTCCTTACGTTTACCTTCAGTCTAGAATCTCCAGTTAACTGGAGAGTCAAGGGGCTAGACAAAATCTTGATACTTCGTCCTCGCGAGAACTGTTATTCCATGATTTCAGGTAAAAATAAAATCAAGATGAAAAATATAGACAAAAATGGAGGTTGAATCTTGTCGATCGCCACGCCGACGAGAATTAGCCGAGCGGGCGGGTTGAATCTTGGAAAAATAAACCCGAGTTTCGATCCGCTTAACTCAATGAACGCTGTTAGTGACGGGAAAAATCGATCGCCCCACCCGCGCGGAGATATGTAGTTTCCGAAATAATCGGCTAACGTCTTTTTGAAACGAGAATCGCCCGTTGGGAGCGATCGATTCTCGGAAAACAAGGCCGATTCTAACGTTGAAATGCATCACCCACTCAAATCCGCTTCGGCAGTCACGTGTGGTCATTACCACCTCACACTCGGTCAATCCTTCTGTCATGGGCGATCGATATTTCCCTCACCCGTCCGATCCGTGAGAACGCCCTCAGCGTCTATGAGTCAGGGTGATGCATTTCAGATTTGAATCCGCGTGACAAGAAACGCTCCAGTATTCGATTAGATTACTGATTCATTATCTTAAGTTTCGGGATGTCTGTATTCCTTAACTGTTCATACCTTGATCCAGCAACGCCTCTTTCAGCGATAAGGGCTTATACTTCGCGAGAGTCGGGTTGAATCGTTCTAGGGCGATGTCGGACTCGATAATTTTGGCTTTCGCCTCGGCCACCACGCGATTTATTTTACTGTCGGGCAAACCCAATGATAAGTAATGGCGAGTGCCATCGTAGGAAAAAACGCGTTGTCGTCGGCCGTTCGATCCCTCGATCCGAATCGATCCTTTACTCGCTCTACCTTCAGGTCGCGGGGGGCGAAATGTTCCGAAATGACCCGACATTAGAACACCGGTATTATAGAACGAACCTCGGTACTTGCTACCGAGGCCCGCGGAACGATTGATTCTCGTTGAAGGCGCCACCCAGATTCGAACTGGGGGTAAAGGTTTTGCAGACACCTAGCCGAAAAATTATCCGTCTCTCCCCGCTTCGATTATAGCTCACGCGGAAAAAGCCTTGCCTAGCCCTTGCCTAAAATCCCCCGTGTAGTCTGTCTGTAGTGCGAGAATTATAGGATTAGTCCGATCGGGATTTGTCGCGCGATCGAGCGCCTCCGCGGTCTAGGATCGATCGACAAATTTTCTTTCTATCTATAGAATGGATGTAATCCTATTGTTTTCGGCTGTATTTATGGCACTACCTGTTACTTTCCTGGGTGAGAATACCCAAACCGGGCTAGGGAGCGAGATCTCCCTAAATCCTAATAAACGCTATCTCGTGATCCCTTGGGAGGATATAGCTGATTCTATCAACTCCTTAACCATCGTTCCTAATAGTCTGGAAGATTGGATCGCCGCTTTTGTTTACAAGCTTATTAGCTTAACAACTTCCGATACTAATGCTACGGGGGCTAAAATTACGGCTAGTAGAAGATTTTCGGCGATCGACAATGGCAAGTCTATTGATGAAGGCAATTTCGAGGCGAATACTACTCTCGCCTTATACAGTGTCTTGCTAGGCTTATATATCCCCGATTCTAATCCCACCAGACCTACCGCTTCGAGCCTCTAACATGGATAAAGTATCTATCGGTAAATTGTACCCTTCTCGGTCTAAAAAGATTTTGAGAAGGGTTCCCTTTCCTGTTCCTCCTAACTCTAACTATGACTCTACAGGAGCCTATTGTAAGGGGATTAGGGGCGATCGTTGTGTGTGGGTTACAGTCCCTATACTGATTCCCAAAAAGATTCGCTTTAAGTATCCCGATGAAGAGTGGCAGGAGGTAGAAGGCGAGACTTATAGCGTTGATAAAGCTCAATCTCAAGGAGGCGATCACCTATCTCAATGGTACTTATGGGATTGTACAATTAACGTAGAATATTGGCATGATTTCGGTAATCAAGTTTATAGAAATGTCGCTATCTTTAGGGCATGGCATGGCGTAAGATATACGAATTATCGTATTCCTGCTTTTGTAGGCACTTTTGTTAGTGCCAGAGTGTTAGGGGATATTAGAACCTATGGTTTATTATTTACAGGCTGGAATATAGAGGTAACTTATAGAGATGCGAGTAATAGTCTAAAAACTTTAATATTTGAAACCCAGTTTACTAACGCGACAGGAGAAAATAGATACTGGGAAAGATATGAGAGTAAAAGCATTATAAATATTTCTTTTAGCAACGTTTACGGTCAGCCTCCGCCAGAAACGTGTGTATTTAAGATATTTAACAAAGACGATCAGGAGGTTTTTAGCCGCACAGAATCAGTATGTCCTGAAGTCGAAGTCATCGAAAGGCAGTGTGTTTTCGACAAAGCTACAGAGTTTAATGTGTTAGTGACTAATATTCTAGGGCGATTAAGTCTCGATTCTTTAGCGGAGTTCGAGGATATACAGGTTGTCACAGAAAATAATTGTTTAAAAATTAATAGGAGGCAGTTTTCTACCGATTATAGTAGCGTCATTGTTCAAAATTTGGAAACTATATGTTCTCCCGAGGGATGTCCTCCGCCAGAGTATCGAGTGGATTGTATGTGTGGGTACTGCAAGGATAAAAAATGCCCACAAGGTACAGTGAAAAAGATTTTAGTAGGTGGTATTTTACAGTGTATCGATAAAAGTGGATGTATTTTAAAAGAGATACCTTACGACGATCGTTGTGAAGTTTTCAATTGTAAATGTTAAGGAGATGGTATGCCTGTAGCCACTTGTTACTGCACTAAAGAAGAGTGCGATTCCTTAAGAAAAAGGATAGAAATTCTTGAGAAAGAAGTTAAACGCCTTGATAGGGAGAAGTGCGAGACTCGTGAATGTTCTCGTATTAGAGAAATAGCAACACAGGCAAGAAGAAAGGTTATTCAACTAGAGAGTGAATTTGCCGATCATAAAAGTCAGGCTATTCCCAAAGCTCATAAATTTGAATATAAACCAAACGTAGGAGTTAACCTTAGTGGTAACGCTACAGCTTACGGATTTAATATAGCCGTTAGCGTGAGCGTAGATCGGTCTGTTGGTGCCGACTCGCAAGCCTTTAATCTATCAAAAAATAAACCAACCGTAAAAAACTCTATTAGCCTAGCCGCTAGTAAAAACGGAACTTTAAAAGTATTTTCTAGCGTATGTGTTGATGGGGTCTGTAGTAACGATTCATCTACTGTAACTATCCCTTTAGGTAAAAGCAATCCTTTTAACTTACCAAAATTACCTACCTTACCTCGAATCAACTTACCGACTATAAGACCTGTAATTCCTTTACCCTTACCTATTCCAAAATTACCTCCTTTACCTATTAAATTACCTCTACCTTATGGCGTAGGTATACCTTCACCTAGTGGAATAGGTTTAAGAGGAGTCGGTGGGGGTGGCAATCAATTCAATCAACCAGTAACCGTTGTCACTCAGTTTAATCAAGTAACGGGAATATTAACTACTACTGTTAAAGTAGGATCTAGAGCGGGAACAGGGACGGTAAATATCGTGGATCAAGAAATTAAAAACAATGTCAAGCGTATTTATCAGATTTTAGGGGGCGATCAGTGGTTTGAGGAAGGAATCGAGCCTAAAATTACACTAGATACTGAATCTTACATTAAAGGTTTTGTAGCTAGTCAGTGGGGACTTGAAGCCGAAAAGACTAGCCCTAGTCCCGCACAAATCAAAGATATGATCGATGTAGTTGGGGTTATTAGCTCTTTAAATTACTTCAGACAAGGCTTACAGGAGTATCCTTTAGAAGTTCCGAAAGATATATCGGAAATCCCCGAGGATGGACAGGAGGAAATGGAAACTATCCCCTACGCTTCCAAGTTTGACGAGTGGCGTTTCCGTCAGCTTGACGCGCTTTTCGGACAGTTCCCGATTAAGATTCGCATCGAGGATAATGACCTGATCAAGACGGGCGATCAGCCGGTCGAGGTGAAGCTACCCAACCTCGCGGAGACCGTGGCGGAGTTGGTCGGGAAGAGCATCACCAACGAGGCACTGGTTAACCTGTTAGCGAATATCAATTTTCGACTTCTTAACGAGTTAGGTTCTACGAAGTTACAGGGGTTCAAATCCCATAAAATCTTAGAGGCGATCGCTACCTATCTCGGATACGAGGATGGGCAGAAAACGGAGAAAATACGGTTTCTCTATAATCCTAACTATACGGTCGAGGAAGGGAAACAGCCGATTTTCGAGGAGTTGCTGAAGGAGACGGAAATCGATGTCATCGTGGACGATATGCGGGAGAAAACGCCGTTAGAGGGGAAATTAGATATTCTCCTGTACGCCGCCAACATTATTAAGGCTTCGCTGTTCGAGGAAGCGAATCCTAATAGTGATGCCGATTGGGAAAACTATGTTAAAACCTTTAAAGATTTGGTCAAGGGAGAGAAGGAGAAAGAGGAGGAAAAGAAAGACGATTTAGACGACTTCCTACAGAAAGTGGAAGAGGGGTTCACGCAAGAGCCAGGCATTATCGACCCGACGAAACCCTACGGACGAAGCAGAGACCAGAGACCGCGTATCAGAAAATTGGGGGCTACGGAAGGTGGGATTGATTAATCTGACGAGAAGTGTTTTGAGATCGGAAATCGTTCGGCAGGAGGTGACGGGCGAGGGGAGTAACCGAACCCGCACTATCGCGAAAGCGAACTCTCAATCGGGGGGAAACTGGTTTACCCAGTTACTTGGAAGTTTAGGGGGTGGTTTAGCCAAGTTTGGAGGCTGGTTACTTGCTGGCTTAGGATTCATAGGGTTTAGTTTTTCAGCTTTAATGTCATTTATGCAAGGGGGGATCGGATTTCTCTTTAACTTCAACTGGAATATTACCGACAAGGAAATTGATTCGATTTTAAAAGGAATGCGTCTAGCGTTGGTCGGTCAATTGGGGGAAACGATAGGCAATTCTATCGGATTCTTAATTTGTGGTATTCTCCCTGGCGTGGTTTTAGCCAAATTCAATAAAGCTCTAGCCGCTTATGTTTTAAAGGAAGTATCGGAAGAGGCTTTTGATGAGTTAATGGGAAATCTAAGAGTTTTGTTGAGACAGACTGTTTATACCCTTGCCGCTCATGCTTTCTACAGCCTCTATAAAAATACAAGAAACTTTATTAAAGACTTTTTCAAAAATCCGAATAGCCCACAGTCCCAATTCGGGCGCAGATTATTTGGGGATAGTTTTAATGATGCGATTAAGTCATGGGGAGCCGAAGGAAGCAAGCCGTGGTCATTTAATATCTGGATTCAAAATAAAATTGAGTCCATAGAAGATGATTATGCTCAGGAGTTTTGGGAAAATGCGTGGGAAGGATTCGTAGAGGGGTGTAGTGAGGCTGGTTTCGTGTTGGCTCAATCCCTCGATAACTGGTTCGCCCAACAGCGCCTACAGAATAATCAGGTGCTGGGAGAGGATACCGCGCTGGAGATCATCCCCAATCGCGAGATACCCGACGAACGGATCATCGTGGCGGGAGCGCGGGAGATCGTCAAGCCCGCGATCGTGTCCGCACTGTCGCATCATCAATTGATAGACAACCGAGATATCGGGCAATGGATAGGGGAAACCGTTCGAGAGGCTACAGGGAAAAGCTTTGTAGAAGGGTTGGCTTTAAAAATCGCATTCAGAGGCAAGAAAAAGCCGCCATTTCGAGATAGTCAACGGGCAGGATACACCATTTTTAACGTCAAGCGATCGGCGTTGGACTGGGAGAAAATCAAGCTTGCTTGTGGGGGTGATAACGGGTATCTGTGGGGACGATTCTTAGCCATCGTCAAGTTTGTCGATCCCGGAATTCCGAACATGAAGGTCTACGGGGCGACGAAAGCCGAGGCACAGGATAGAGCGGAAGCGTTTCTCGCCTTAGCCGATCTGGAAGTAGCGGGGATAAACGTCACCGAAGAATTAAAAGAGGGCAATCGTCGGAAATACGATCAGGCACTTTATAAGGAGACCACACGCATTTATCCCGTCCACTGTACGGTTATCAACCGGCAGAAGGTTCTTAACGAGGAACAGGGACGCGCGACGTTAAGCGGGGCATACAAGGAACGGAAATTTCGATTGAATCTCTGGACGGATACGAAGCCGGATAACTGGGATGAGGTCATCCGGGAATTGACGACCACCAGAGGGCCGAACGGTTAGGTGAAGTATTTTCGATGTCGAAGTAAGAACGCTCTCTCTTTATCCAGTTGGTTAACGACCTCCTCGTAACCCATTCCGGTTTCTTCCGAGAGCCGGCGAACTAACGGGTCTCTCGGCGCGTAATTTACGGGATGCCCCCATTTTTTTCGCTCTCGTAGAATAGCCCGCTTAGAGCGGGTACCTAGCAACGGGTAAAGAATCAAGTTCATATTTTCCAGCACTCGGTGCAAACAGCAACATCTAGATATTGTAACCACCCTAACGTTTATTCGAGGGCTAGGCAACGGAAGGCAGAGTGAATACAGTGAAAGTACGTTCTTTCACTTGGATTTGGAGAATTAATCTATGGCTTTGCAGTATTTGGACGCGGCGGGAACGGCGACGAGCGCCGGGATTTTTATCCCTCGCGACAACCTAAACGGGCTTACCGCTAACAGCGAACTGGCGAGCGGGGAATCGACCATCACCAAACAATGTAAATTCTTAGCCGCGTTTCTCGCGACCTTTCAATCGACACTCGCGGCTAATCGGGCGAACTCCAGTTCCCTCGCGACGGGATTGGGCTTCGCTCTCACGAAAGGGAACCCGATCGGCTCGGGTCAGGGGCGATTCTCTCAAACCTTCATCGCCACGTTTACCACCGTCTTCGATAACACCGATAACACCGCCTATCCGATTCCCGTCCCCACCGCGGGAACCAGTAACGGCAAGGGGATTCTGAAAATTACCGACATTTTCCCCGACGCGCTCGCCGTTGCCGCGAGTGGAGCGATTTCCGAGGCGGGCGTGGTCATCCCCCATACGGACGTTGATATGTACGGGGCTGAATCCACTACAGCCGTAGACAACGATACTCAGTCTCGGAAATGGTTCGCGGCGGTTTTCCGGATGCTATTCGACACGATCCCCCAACGGGAAGCCGGGGTCACTCAATCGGCTCTAACCGTGAAAGCTTTAAACGAAATCACTCAATACGATCTCGCGGACAGTGACACGGCTTCAACCAATCCGACCACGGGGCTATCCTCTAGCGAGCTTACTATGCTCGATATTTACTCGCGGTCTATCCAGTTCTCGATCGAGTATCTGATCAACGAGGTCACGCAGACTTTCGATGTCCGTGTGGCGTAATCTAACTAAAATTCGAGGTGAAACATGGGAACCCGAGGCGTTAAGCGAGACCAAAAGATAATTGTTCTGGTAAACGAAACTAGCAAGTTGTATTACCAGTTCCTTACAAAAGATTTAGCCGCCACTACCCTTTTAACGGATTCAGACCTAATCAATATCGGACACATAAAATTAGGCGAAAACGGCGACGACACGGTAAAGCCGCCTAGTGGGGCGATTATTTTACTTCGGTGCAACTCTCCGAAACCGCCCAGAGTGGCTTTAAACATCTCTTCCGGTCTTACCAATACTACTTTGGCGACAAAGGCAAGCACTTTTTGTGCCGTCAACAAAGTCAAAGCGGCTATCGCCGCGGGATGGACGGTTCAGCATCAAGGGTTAGTTCCTAGCGTGGGAACCACACGGAAATCTATCATTACCGCGGCGAAACTTTCCAACGGACTCCTTTACGTTTTTGATATGCTTCGCGCGGATTTCACTAGATTCTCTACTGAACTAGGATTGATAGACCCCGCATCTATCAATACTGAAACAGAACGATCGAAGCTAATAACCGGAACATCGAACAACAGACCCGGACAAGCGGCAAAAACCATTGGCGACAGCAAAGCCAAATTCTTTTACTCTCATGACGCTCCTTTAGGGGATGGTTGGAGACCGCTATCTAAAGAGATAGTCAGCTAGGAGAATATAAGCCATGACATCTAACAATCTTCTGCTTTATCCGTGGGATAAAGGATTCGCGGAAATTCTGCATTCCGCACCACCTCCTAACTGGAGGGCGCAGGTTACAGGGGACGTGGCTTATATCGCTCCCGACCTAAACGGCGTTCTTTCAGTTCTGGCAGAAAATCAGGTCGATGAATATCTGGAAGCTAACCCGGAACCGGAAGACGAATTCTTTCTATGACCCTACTTCTAGACGATCTAGGAATCTGGACAAACCTAGGAACGCTGTTTCCATCGGGTGACTGGGTAACTTTCCCGTTACCCGCCGAAAGAGGTCTTTCGATTTTCCGCGCGAGTTGGGGCGGCGATCTCTCGGATATTAAAAGCTTCGTTTACTTGCGAGCGATTTACACCCGAGGGGGATTCGCCGAACCCGATTCGCGATGGAAAAGACTCTATCCAAAGTCAGGAAGCGAAATTTTCTTTCTGACTTTGCCAGAAGAGTTACAGTCTCAGGGAATATCGAGAGCTTTTCAATGTCAAAAATGGTTCCGACGATTACGACTTGGAATAAACAAAGATTCCCGATATTCCCTGAATTTACAGGAATTCCAGCCATTACCAGAGTTCGAGCAAAATTTTAAGGTTCTCAAAGCGTCAGATTTGGACGCGATAACTGTCCGAATTATCGAGGCTATCCGAGAAGAAATCCCGTGAAAAATTTCCTCAGTCCCACCACTGTAGTTCTAATCGCTCTTATTTTATCGGCGGGACTAACTTTTTTAAGCGGTGGCTCGATTAACTGGGAGGGATTAGGAAAGGATTCAATTACCTATTACTTTGTTTACCTAAGAGGCAAGGACGACGGGAAGAAAACTAAAAACCCTGAAAACAACGACCCCGAATAAAGATATGCACAACACGGAAGCACGGAGAGCCAGCGATACTTACGTCCCTCTAAGCTTAGTAATTCACGCGATCACCACGATCGGCGCTCTGGTGGGACTGTGGATAACGATTAACGCCGCTATCGCCAATCAGGAAAAACGAATGACAACTCTTGAGGTAAGGATGGAGCGTTTAGACGAAGTAACCAAGAAGTTAGAAGCCTTGGAAGAAAAATGTTCTTTTAAATAGGAAAAGTCATGTTATCTAAACAATACCCGAAACTTGCGGAAGTTGCCGAGGGAAACACCACTACTAATATCGAGGAAACCGAAGATAGAGCTTTGATAGCGGAACTCCAACGCCTTCTAAATTCTAAAGGCTTTAACGCCGGACAGATCGACGGGTTCGCGGGAACCAAAACCCTCGCCGCGCTGGAGAAGGCGAAAGACCATTTACACCTACAATTTCCGGAACTTCTCGGGAAAACGACGATCGAGAAACTTTTCGAGATGCACCCGATCAGGGGATACGTTCAGCCAACAAGGGGAATAGGACGGCTATCATCGCCGTTTGGATACCGAATTCACCCGATCCGAAAAACCCGCGCTTTTCATCGTGGCATTGATATAGCCGCGGATCGAGGAACCCCGATCTATGCCATAGCGCCCGGACGGGTTTCCGTGGTCGAGAGCGGGTGCAAGGGCGAGAATAATAGCTGTGGCGGGGGATTCGGGAATCATATTAGAATCCTCCATCTCGATAACCCGTCTTTTAGCGAATCTCTATACGCGCATCTACAATCGGCGAACGTCCGCAACGGGCAGATCGTGGAAGCCGGAGAGGTAATCGGGACGATGGGAAGTTCGGGACGGTCTACCGGCCCTCATCTCCATTTCGAGATCTGGCGGAACGGACAGGCGATAAACCCTGAAGACGTGATGAGCGTTGTATGAACCAGTATGAACCAGATAATCACGGCACGGGAAACCCCGAATTCTTTTAGCCTCTACTGGACAACTCCCGCGGGGCGGGAAGTCCCCAACAGCCGGATCACGATCGACTTCAATCCGGTGATCCGCGCGTCCGGGCTTGAGAGGGATTTCGTGATCGTCCATTATCAAGCCCGTCCCCTTTTCCTTCGGAAGTTCGGGGTGGTCGCGGGGGGGGAATATTTTTCGGTGGACACGATCGAGGCGATCACACCCTACCGATCTATCCGAGTGAACGAGACGAACCTCATCTACCCGCCGAACGCGGTCATGATTCACCCTCTTAGCCGGGTAGAGGTCGAGGGAGACGTGGCGAGAATCCTACCCCTTCTTAAATAGCTCCTGAATCGCGGTGAGGTGGTAGCGGTAGGTCGGGCGATGAGCGTCCGCGGGGGAAAGGTCTCGCCAATGAACGCCCTTAATCAGCCGGCCCGACTCTCGCAACTTGGTTAAATGTTTCGCCGAACATCCCAGCGCGTCCGCGACGATTCCACCCTTGACCCAATCGGGTGAGGGCTTTTTAGTTCTTGCCATTGCCGTTACCCTCGCTATCACCATCCAAAAGTGTCACGATCCACGCCGATACCCTTTTCCGTTCCCCTCGCGGGGTCTCGATCTCGTATCCCTGCGCGCCATCCGCAAATTTAATCTTTCGCACCACCCGACACTCTCCTTCGTTCCGTTGGACGATGCACCGCGGACGCGGATCGATCTCCGTACTCGGGGCGGTCTCTCCCTCCCCGGTATCCTGAAAAAGTTTTTCTGCTTTTGGAGCGTTGTAACCGTTGTAGGGGTGTTGTATCGATTGCCCTGTCTCGGTTTCAGCGTACAACGGCGTACATTTGTTCACCGTTGTAGAACCGTTGTAACCGTCGCGATCTACCGTTGTAGACCGTCGCGATTCTTCTTCTGATGGGGGTAAACTTGGTACGCTTGTTTCTTCTTCGGTGGGGAAAATGGTATCGGGAATTTCCCACAGGCGGCGCGCTCTTCCATCATACTCCGTTTCTAGGCGACTGCCGATCGAAAGTCCACCGATCGATACGATGGTTTTCCGGACGCGGTTCCGAACCTTGGCATCAATGCGATCGGGGCTAAAGAACAGGCATTCGATGAGGATGCGATCGATACTGATCCGTTTCGCCCGTTTCTCGACGAGGAAGTTAAGGATCTGGTCGTGCCACGGGTCGTAATCGCGGAAACGCTCGTTAATCTTCTGATGGTAGGCGTGTTCTTCCGGGGTGGTGTAGCGAATGTTCGGGTTTTGGCGGTAGAGTTGCACCGCCGCGGCCCATATCCGATCTCGATCGGCCCGGACTCGATCGATCGGGATTTTGAAGCCCGGACGGACGGGGATGACCCAAAATTTTCTATCCCCGGTTTCGTCCTGTAGGAAGGCTTGCGGGTTAATACTCCCGCCCATCACGCTCATCCGGGGATTGGGGGTAACTTCCCGACCGTAGGGACGGACGAAATCGTCGGATTTCGAGCTTAAAAAGCTTTTTAACGCTTGAAACTTTTGTTTACTGGCGATGTTGTCGAATTCCGACCATTCGTGAATCCAAGCACAATGTAACTTCATCAACTCTTTCGGCGCGGTCAAGTCGGAACCGAAACTACCCGAGAACCAGTTCCCTCCCATCGTCTCGAACCATGTGGATTTTCCCGCGTAAGCGTCGCCCTGAAGGATAAGCGCGTTATCGAACTGACACCCCGGCTCGTAAATCCGGGCCACCGCACCCACGAGCCATTTTTTTACGAGAACGTTATAGAACGGGTCATCGACTCCGAAGTGTTCTTCCGCGATGCGATCGATGTTCGCGGCCGGGAGGTTGGCTATGCTATCGAGATAACGCCGAACGGGATGATAGGCGTTCTGGCGCGCGACGTGTAGCAGTCCGTGGGTGATCACCGTCTCCTGCGCGTCGATGTTGTACTCCTCTAGGAACCGATAGGAGAGTTCCCCGGAGAGTTCGATCGGCTGGCCGTCCCACTCTACCCGGCCGCTTAACTGGTTGAACGCGATTTTTCCTTTCAGTTCGGTTTGAAGGAACTTCAGGAATTGTGGCCGCTTCATCTCGCGGGGCTTGATGTGATTCTCCCAATATTCGGAGAAGTAAAGCCGTTCCTCGAATAACTTCTCTAGTTCTCCCTGTTTTTGCTTGGCTACGAAGTCATCTATCCCTTTCCCCTCTTCGTATCTCCATCGGAGGATAGTGACTTGGCATCCTTCGGACTCCAGTAGTTCGGTGAGGCGACGGGCGGCCCGCGCGACGTTATCACGAACGTGCCAGCGAGAATCCTGATCGAACACGATCGTGAACTCGCGGCCGGGGTCACAGAGTTCTTTTATCTCCGGCTTGAGCGCGCCGTCATCGTCGGTGAAGTTCCAGACTCCGGCCAGACCGATCGCCGCGTGGCCGTGCGAGAGGAGACAGCCGGTTTTCTTCGCGCCTTCGGTGATACAGACGGGGATCTCCGGATTGGCGAGAACCCACCGCCAGAACTCCACCCCCGAGGGGACGGGGATAGGTGGTTCATCGGTGGGGAGATGGGAGTATTTCGCCTGAAATTCCCCGAACAGTTCATCGCCGATTTCGAGGGCGAAAATCCCCGCGGGGGCTTTCGGGGGATGCTCGTACTTGACGGGCTTTCCCTCGCGAATCCGGGGGCGATCGGGCTTGAAACATCCCCACTCGGACTCGCTCGCGTAATTTTGATTGACGAGCGCTTGTCCGGTGAAGGTGGAGAGGTCTAAACCGTTACACCACCATCCACCATAATCGAGGTGGGCGAAATCTTTTAAGAATCGGTCTCTCAGCCGTCCATCGTTCCGGCGCGCGTCGGTGTCCAGCGCGTACAATAGCCGCTCGTAAGCGGCATCACCACTACACGAGCGGACATTGTTGAAAATTATCTCGGGGTGTACTTTCGAGGATTCCCACTCTTTTTGATGCGAATCTCTTAGGTGGAGATTGGGAGTATCCTCTTGCATAATTTGTGGTTTCATGGCATTATAGAGAGAGTATATTTAAGACATTAAGCGCGTCCGAAAGACGCGCGTTTTTATTGAGATGCTACTTTGTGAGTTCGTCACAGTAAAGCCTAGAGGCAGTATTTATAGAATCCTCTATTCTCTCCTCGATCGCTTTCACCGCTGGATGTGACGGATCGGCTTTCTTAAAATTGTCTACAACCTTTTTGGCTTGATTAAGATCCCGTAAAATCTGATTTAGGTAATACCCAGCTTGAGAGATAGCTTTTTCATTCATTTCCCGTCATCCTTTCCGAATATATTTTCATATTTCATTTGGTCGTGAAGGTTATCGGCGATATCGTAGGCGAGAGCGTCGGGATAGTTGCCGATCTTGGCTTGTTGGAATGTCACGCCTTCCTCGGAGAACTGTTCGAGAAAATAGTCGAGGGCTTTGGAGAAAGCGGAATTCTCGGTCATAACGAACGTGTAAACTCGGTAGCTCATTGGGGGATCTCCTTAACTACCGTTTCCCCGATCGAGCGCTCGACACACGCGAGCCGTAACTTTTTGGTCATCTCCTCGGCTTCTTCCGCGGGATGTCCCGATCGAGATGCCCACCAGTTCAACCCCTGGGAATCGTTCTCGCCGCTCCACTCCTGACCGTATTCGTCGAGTAACCATTGCAGTTGCTTATGGAAGGGGGAATCTTTTTCGGCTGTGACGATGTACGTGATGTTCATTTAGGGAAGGGCGGGAGACCCCGCCCGCGAAATTACAAGAAAACTCAATTCAATGGAATTCAAGAGATTAGTGATGATGACTGGATGGATCGGTGAGTTACCGACTCACCTTGGCATAGGCGCACCTCGCTTTTTAAAGGAAGGGCGGGGATTCCGCCCGTATACCGATTCTTAGATTGGTGGTAAAGCAGGAACAATCACAACGGTACTTACCTCATCAGCCTCACCTCCTAGATACTTCCCGCGGTGCTTGCGGGGCGCTAGATAATTGGAGTAGATCAGAATATCCGGCAAGAGAAGCTGATCTATATCTCCGTAGAGGTCGCGCGCCGTGGTTACAAGCTGGACGCGCGATCTCTGTTTAACAGAGCCTTGTGACAGTCTGTCACAAAAATTGTACAATGAAACCAGTTGTTAAAGTCAAGCTAATCGCTGGTGAAAACGCGTTGAAACAGATTAGAGAAGCTTTAGGCATGACTCAAATGGAGTTTGCGTCGGCAATCAAGGCGACGCATCGATCTATTGTTCGGTGGGAGAATGGGCAGACTAAGCCACAGTTCTCTATCCCTCAAATGAAAGCCCTTGTAAGCGAGATGGAGAAAGTCGGGTTAACGTTGCAAGATCTACCCGACGATCTCTAGCGCTACTTTTTCGGCAACGATGGGAACCCTAGGGCTATACAGTAGTGGCTGGAAATATGCGTTACCCCGATTGGCTTCCCCGTCCGAAATCCTGGCTACAGGCGATCGTCCTGACTATTTGCCTAATGCCGCTCGTGATCGCCGCCATAGCGATGGGCTTCGTCGCTTCCCCCGCGGTATTATTCACCGAACATATCGCCTTGATCCTCCTGTGGATATCCCTTGTTTTTACCTTTCCCTTGTGGATATTCGCCCATATTCACCAATACCTATGGGGAGAGCCTAACCCGAAATTCCCGACATGGATACCGAGCCTGAAAAGTTGGGGAGAATCGATATTCGCCGCGGTCATCTCGCTTCTGATCCTGCTCGTGATGGCACTGTATACCTACATTTATTTAGAGGGTACGGGAGGGTACACGGATTATAGGTGGGATCAGCTTACCCACGCGAACGGGGACAAGCTCGCCATCTGCTTTATCATCCTATCCGCCTACCTCTACCACCTCAAATACCTGATCGCCAAACGCTTTGACCCGAAACGATTTCGCCCTACGCAGAAACCCTAACCACCACGATCGAAAACCCCGCCTCTCCATAGGGCGGGGTTTTTTAGGTTCTAGAAGCCGGTAGAGTCCCATCGCTGGAACTTCCACGGAGCCGACCAGAAAGCCTGGATCTTCCGATTCCCCTCAGACCACGTACATTGAATCTGAGAGTTTTTCTTCCCACACGTTGGCTGGATTCCCAAAATACTGGAGATTTCCCCCGGCTCTATCTGAGGATCGGCCATCACCCGTATATCGGAAATCCTTCGTTCTACGGCGGACTTATTCGCGGTCGTGAGATAAACGTAATCGGTCTGGGCGATTACCAGCGAGGCTAAAAGACTTTCAAGCATGACAGTTCCTCGAATAAGAATTACCAATCTCTTCAAGAATTATCGCGTCATTCCGGACACATCACCAAACTTAACAAAAGCTCTATACCCTCATCATCCCTATCCCTTTTACAACGGTGTACATTTGTACGTCGCGGAACCGTTGTAAGACCGTTGTAACCGCCGAAACCCAATCGGGGCAAGCTCTCTATAACTCCGTTCTTCCTTATTTATAAGAATGGGGATAAAAGACCGTTGTAAGCTGAAACCCAATCACCGCAAGGATTCCAAAAATCTTACAACGGTTACAACGCTTACAACGGTCTTTTCAAACTTTTTTTTGAGAATCGGCATTCCGGTCAAAAAAAAGCGCCCGACAGGTACACACGAACCTATCGGGCGTTCATCGATCGCATCCCACCCCTTCCGTCACATCAATTTCCCGGTTCTACCTCAAAGATGCTTAGTTGTCCCTCTGACACATTTCCCCGTTTCCCCGAATGCTTACGCAAGTGGCAGGCCGAGCATAAAGCGATCAGATTTTCTCTATCATTGTTCGCCGGGTTGTAATCCTGATGGTGAACGGTCAAAGTACGTTTAGCCAGTTCCGATCGATTTTGTCTGATGTGGAAGTACGGAAAGCAATCTAATCCACATTCCTCGCACTTCCAATCCGATTCACTCTTTACCCCATCCGCGATCTCTTTCCAGTTTTTCGGATATCGGCTTCTGTCCATTGGCATAATTTTTCCTCATTCTATTCGCTGATTCTGGTTTACCGCTTCCGCCGCGGTGGTGGTGGGGGAGGCGACGCGGGCCGCTTCACCGGTGATGTGGCCTGACCTTCCACCTGACTCGCTAAAGAGTTAATCCGTCCTTCGAGCTGTTCGTGCCGTTCGGCGATGGCTCGGATGGTCTGATCGAGTTTTTCTCCCAGGACGGTGAGTCGTTCGGTAACGGTCGGGACGGGGAAGTGTTCACAGTCGATGGCGACCTCGATCGCTGTGACCTTTCCCTCTACGTCGGAAATGCGATCGACTAATTCGGTCAGGTCAGGAGATGGGGGTTGGGAGTTGGGAGAGCGATCGCCCTTTAGAAACTCGATAAGAAGCCTTTTCGCAGTGAGTCCTAATGATTCTCCGGGGTTAGCCTTTTCCTTTAGCCGTTCCAGATATTCGCTGGAGAGGCTGAACTGTAGATTATTCGGTGACACTGGCATATAGCACCTACGGTAATACCTGTAACCTCAGTATACCTATAAGAATACCTAAATTAATACCTTGACAACTCAAGGTAGTACCTGTATAAATATAGGTATAGGTTGTAATACCTTGAGAAGAAAAGGGCTAGAGCGATCGCCCTAACCCTTGCCAATTAAAGAACACAAGGATTGTAGCAGTATGAACACCAAAATATTCGAGGTCTATTCCTTCCCCGGTAATCACGAGGGGTCAGTGTTTGAAGGGCTTGACACCGACTCTTATAAGACCTGCTTCACCATAACCCTCAAGGACAGAAAGCCCTATCAAAGCGAGTCTCTCTCTCTATCTCAATACTTACACGGCGTATCGCTGGAATCGGGGAAAGAATTCTATCTTATCCCTACCGTTCCAAAGATTGAACCCCACGAAGAAGAGGGCCAGTTGTTGGTTATAGCCTCTTTCGTTCACTATTACGCCGCTGACATTTTCCGCGAAGGGTTAAGAAATAACCCCAATGGCGGGGTTGAAACCTTCTTGCGGACATCCCCCAAAGGACACGGGATGTTAGTTATCTATCGCGGCACGGCGGAAGATTTCGAGAAAGCGACGGGGATACCCATCCCGTACAACCTTAACTATATGCTCTAACCTTTTGATTCAGGGCGATCGGGGAAAACCTCGATCGTTTTTCCTATGCCTACCACCAAACACCGGATTCAAACCTATCTCGATGACGACCTGCTACGGTCTCTCGACTCTTACGCCCAAACTCAAAAGCTCTCTCTCAGCCAGTCGGTAGAACGAATCCTGCGATCGTTCTTCGATGGGGTCAAGCCGGAAGGGCTGGAGAGGGAGAAGATTCGGAGAGCGATCGATCTCCTCTCGTCGATGGTCGGTGACTCACCGACTCACCAATCCGAAAGTGAGTTACCGACTCACCAACCCGAAAGTGAGTTACCGACTCACCAATCCGAAAGTGAGTTACCGACTCACCAACCCGAAAGTGAGTTACCGACTCACCAACTCGAAAGTGAGTTACCGACTCACCCCGAACCCACGGGAATCGAGGCGGGGATTATCGCTTTTCGTGAGAGAGAGGGAATATTACCCGATCCTGAAATCACGATGCCTAGCGTTCGATTGCAAAATTGGCATTGTTTCGTCACGGTTATCCTTCCGCGGTTTCCCCAAGATCGCGAAGATAAAAAACCTTGGCGTTTTTGGGATGGTAGCAAGTGGAACTATGACCCGAAAAAGCTAAGAATCTACGCGAAGCGTCCTGCTAAAAACATCATGGAAAAAATCGAGTCATACGCCGAAAACAATGAAAAAGTACACTTTATAGAGGTTTGGCAACTTCTTAAGGTAATGGACTATCCTAATCTATTTACCTTTTTCCATATCAATGGGGATGGTCATGTCGGAACGCAGTCCCTCGAAAGACTGTGGATCGAAAAAGTAGAAAAAATGATTGGTACTTAGAGGCAAAGGAAATGTCGAGAAACTGCGGATTTGACGATATTTTGATTCAAATCGGAGATGAATGGTTTCGAGTTGATGGAATTGACGAGGATGACAATGGGAAGATTTGGCTAGAAAAAATAACCTTTTCTAGTGAACCCGCTCCAAATTTTACTGAAGACTATCGAGAATTCGATTTAAAGGAGATTCGGAAAATGTTCAAAACTTATTGCCAGAGTGTTGGGTCTGGCTATCTCTGATAGTTTAGAGATTTAGAGCGATCGGGGGAAACCTCGATCGCTTTTGGGAGGATGAGCGTCATGCGATTTTGTACAAAAACGCTTCCAGCGTTCTTTATTGGCTGTAGTCCATCACAGGCGGGAAAAATCATCAGTCCCGCCTACCCAGCTTCTGGGGTAATGATCTCGATCGCTACCCTACAGCACAGAAAATCGGATTTTTCTGTGGGGGAATGGATTCTCGATAGCGGGGCATTTTCTGAAATCGCCCGATACGGAAAGTATCGGGTGAGCGTGGAAACCTATTTTCATCAAGTTTGCCGATGGGCGAGGTGCGGGAAACTTTTGATCGCGGTAGCGCAAGACTATATGTGTGAGGATTTTATTTTGGAACGAACGGGGTTATCGATCTCCGATCACCAGAGACTCACGATCGAGCGCTACGACTCCCTTCTAAGCCTCGCTCCTCCGATTCCAGTAATGCCCGTCTTACAGGGTTATAGAGCGAGCGACTACCTCAAACATCTTCAAGACTACGGAGACCGGCTATCCGAGGGGATGTGGGTTGGGGTTGGGAGCGTCTGTCGTCGCAACGGCAAGCCGGACGAGATTGCCGACTTACTTCGGACTATTAAGCTTATCCGTCCCGACTTGCGACTTCACGGATTCGGATTAAAGCGTCTCTGTCTGGAGAGATCCGAAGTTCGGGGTCTACTGCACTCGTGCGATTCGAGAGCTTGGAGTTACCCGCGGATGTTCGGACAGGCGGAGAAGACGGAAATAGAATACGCCCATCAATACCAAGAGGGCGTTTATAACGCTGTAACCGATAACGTACAAAAACGTACCCCGCTCACCGCTGGTGCGGGGAACGGACAGGGGAGAAAACCGAAATGGAATAGTCCTACCACAGCGATTAGGGTTCCCGCAAAATTCGCTCCTAAGTTGTTGGAAATCGCCCGCGAATGGGACACTACGGCGGTAACGGTCGATCGGGATGGGTAATCAGCCGTTGATAAGTCTCATCTCTCGTCCGCTCGCTCATCCAGTGTAAATAGGTCGCCTTGTGAACATCGATCGAGTGTCCCATCTCGTCCGCCGCCGTCTCGATCGGAACCGCGAACCGAAACATCCGAACGGCGTAAGAGTGCCGGAGGTATAAAGCCTCGAAAGGAATCTCGTATCGACTGAAAGCCTTACAGACCCGTAGCGTGTAATCGCTATGGGTTTTTCCCGTGCAGTTCGGAACCCGGATATCCTTCAGATCGAACCGCTCGATCCATTCGGGGTAGAAAGCCCTGACTCGTCGAGGGCCGGTCTTCCCTTCCAGTACGTCGGCGATATTCCTGTCGATCAGTTCATCGGTATTTAAGAAAAATATTTCGTGGCTCCTCAGCCCGAAAGTGGCGAGCATTCCGAACGCCCATCGCCACGAGGGATTAGGGATTTTCTCGAACCATCGATCGATCGTCGCGTCGTCGGGGAGTTCGCGGGGCTTAACCGCCGCGGGGGAATAGTTCCCCTGTAATTCCCTAAAGTCCCAATCCCATCCCGCGAATCGCGCCAGGGCGTTAATCGCGAGACAGAATTTTTTCCTCGATCGGGAGTTGGCTGTCGAGCCTTGGTTGATGAAGTTGTAAAGAAGTTCTCGATCGGGCAGAGAGTCAGCCGGTAGCCGGCTAAACACGGTGAGGTAATTGGTTTTCCAAGTCGTGAGGGTTTCGGGAGAGTTTCCCCGGCGATCGAAGTACGAGCGCTCGAATTCCGAGACCCAATCCCCGAGCGATCGGGCCGGGCGCGGGGACTCTCCCACCCATTCCGCCCAATCGAATTGTCCCTTCAATAATTGCCCGGCCATCTCCAGCGCGGTCGCTTTGGCGTATTTCAGCCCGTCGTGATTATCGCGGACGGGTATCCCCTCGACTCTGAGGGCGAGCCTCTGTTGATAGGGTTTCTCTCGTCCGCTACCGGGTTTCGGCGGGAACGTCCCGCGGAGATACAGGCGATCGCCGTGTACCTCGATGGTAATTCCCGCCTTAGCTGTTTTTAGGGCTTTATTGATCTGTTCTAGGTTCATCGGTCAACCCTAACTTTTCCTCGACCGCCCGAAGCCGGCGATCGAACTCTCGCGCGTTAAACTCGGGGTTTTTCCCGTCGTGTTCCTCGTCGATATTTAGAGATCTCTGGATCGCCGCCAGCCGGGACATCCATTCACGATCGATGCCGTTGATCTGTTTGTCTAAATATTCGATGTCAACGCTCGACGTGTCATTGTTCATTTGTTCTACTTTGTCCCGTAGCTTGCGGAACCCCGTCGCCAGCTTCTCGAATTCTTCTCGCGATACTTCGCTCATATTTTTAGCCCGCCTAAAATTTGCCTAAATTTTTAGGGACAGATAGGGATATTTAGGGCTAATTAGGGATAATACAAAAATCCTCGGTTTCTTGAAACCGTTACGGAAAAGCCGTTTCGGGGCTTTTCCGGTCAGGGAAATTCAAGGCGCCACCCAGATTCGAACTGGGGGTAAAGGTTTTGCAGACCTCTGCCTTACCACTTGGCGATGGCGCCGTATGACCATTTCTAATCATAGCATAACCGGAAATCCTCCGCTAGATCCCCCCCGGTAACGGAACCTTCCTCGAAGGCGATCGATCTATAATGAATAATCAGGTATCCGAATATTGTCGTGGATTTTTAGCGGAAACGAACGAAAGTAATGAGAAAAACGCTATCTCTAGGAATATTTATCGGTATTTTGGGCTTATCGATGTCCGTTCATGCCAATCCGGGGCCGATCGCTCAGAGTCCCGCGTCGGCAACGACTTTTGAAAGTTACCGTCAGGAATGTATCCGGCGATCGCGCGGCCAGGGGTTAGCGCCGGATGTGGCGAACGATCTCTGCAACTGCACGCTGAAAAAATTTCAAGCCCGTTACACCCTAGCGCAATTCCGCGCCCTAGTGCAGAAGTCGAAAACCGATAAAACCGCCGCGAACAGTCTTGCCTCGGTCGGGGAAGCCTGTTTCGACGAAGTTCTCTACGAAAACTAGAAAATTAGAGGGAGGCCGGGAGGCTCATCATGCAACAATCGTGGCGAGAGCGTCTGAATATCTCTCGATTCTCCCTACGCTATCCGAGGTTGACCGTCGCTTTTTGGATAGCGATCGCCGTCGCCGGTTTACTGGCGTTCAGTTCCCTCAAATACGCCCTTTTTCCCGATATTAGTTTCCCGGTCGTCGTCATTAACGCCGCCGTTCCCTCCGACTCTCCCGCGGACACGGAAACCCGACTCACGAAACCGCTCGAAAATCCCCTGAAAGACCTTCCCAACGCGCGGGATGTCTCTTCCACTACCTACGCGGGGCGATCGGTCATCAGCCTGTTTTTCGTGATCGGTACGAACCTGGAAACGGCGACCGCGGGGGTGAAACAGGCGATCGCCGGGGTATCCCTACCCCCGAAGGCTACCTACGAGGTAATTCCCGTCGATCTCAACGAATCGCCCACCATCAGTTACGCGCTCACCGGCGAGAGCAAAAGTTTAGATGAATTAACGGAAATCGCTCGAAATCGCCTGATCCCCGCCTTACAATCCGTCCCCGGAGTCTTGAAAGTCAATCTTCTCGGCGCGACATCGGGAACGGAAAACACCGCGAACGCTCCCTCTCCCACTCTCGTCCGCTTCGATGGACGGGAGGCGATCGCCCTCCAGGTCGTGAAAAAGGGAGCGGCCAATACCTTAGAAGTCGTATCCCGCGTCGAAAGTGCCGTCGGCGAAATCTCGCGGGATCTGCCGGATATCCGGCTATCGATCGCCGAATCCCAGGCGAAATATATTCGCGCGGCGACAATGGCCACGATCGAGGATCTGATCCTGGCGATCGTTCTCTCGGTGTTGGTGATGTACCCTTTCCTGCGGAATTTCAAGGCGACGTTGATTTCCGCCCTTTCTATTCCGCTTTCGCTGTTGGGAACGGCGATAGTGATGGCGATCTACGGTTTTAATCTAGAAACCCTCACCTTACTCGCGCTCGCGTTGGTGATCGGCATCGTCGTCGATGACGCGATCGTGGACGTGGAGAATATTTCCCGGCTGATCGATCGGGGTTATCGTCCTCGGGAGGCGGCGATCGAGGGAACGGGCGAGATCGGCCTGGCGGTAACGGCCTCTACCCTGACGATCGTGGCGGTATTTATTCCCGTGGCGTTTATGGGGGGCGCGGTGGGACAGTTTTTCAAGCCTTTCGGGTTAACGGTTTCCGCCGCGGTGATTTTCTCCCTACTGGTGGCGCGGACTCTCTCCCCCGTCCTGGCGGTATACTGGCTCAAACCGCGCGCGAACCGGGAGGAAGACCGACAGCCGCCGGCGATCGCCCGAACCTACCACCGTCTCCTACAATGGTCGCTACACCATAAAAAGATCGTCCTCGGTATCGCTTTACTCGCTTTCGTGGCGGGAATCGCCCTAATTCCCCTGATATCGAAAGGATTTATCCCGAAACTCGATCGGGGGGAATTTAACGTCGTTTACACGTCTCCCCTCCCGAAAATCGAGAAGATTCCCGCGAATAAACCCACCCCGAAAAGTTCGGCGGACGGATTCGATTGGATAGCCGATCTCGCCCGCTCTCCCGAACGTTTACTGCTACGGCGGACGATCCGGGACGGACGGAAACTCGAAGCGCCGATCCTCGAAGATCCCGACGTGGCCTCGACTTTCACCATCGCGGGGTTACGGGGCGAACCGAATCGGGGTAGAATTCACGTCGAACTTAAAAAGGAACGGAAATCGACGACCGGCGAAGTGCAGGAGCGAATTCGGCGGATTTTACCGGCGATCCGCGGGGTGACGGTGAGTGTCGAGGATATTCCCTTCGTGCAGACGGAAGCCGAGAAACCCCTCCAGATCGCGATTCGGGGGGACGATCCCGATCGATTACTCCGGGGCGCGGAGACGTTGCGATCGGAGGTGGCGAAGGTTCCGGGCATCAAAGACGTGGAACTGTCGGCGAAAGTGACGGAAAGCGGCGATCTACTGGCGATCGAGCGTCTCGACGGCCGGAACGCGATCTATCTGAGCGCGAACCTCGGGGATAATCTGGGATTAGAAGACGCGGCCGCTACCGTGGAATCGATCGCCCGTCGTTCCCTCCCCCCGGATCTCGTTCTCCAGCGCTGGGGGAGCGCCTCCCAGAGTGACGATGTTATCAACAGTTTCGGGCGTACTTTAATACTGGCGACGATTCTCATGCTCGCGGTCCTGTTGTTACTGTTCGGAAGCTTGTTAGAACCGATCGTCATCGCTCTATGTATTCCCCTATCGATTATCGGCGCGATGTCGGGATTATGGCTGACGGGAAGCGGTTTTAGTATTATTTCCCTGATCGGCTTTATTTTTCTGTTGGGATTACTCAACAAGAACGCGGTTTTATTAATGGACTATACCAATCAACTGCGGCGATCAGGATGGGGTCGGGAAGAGGCGATTTTAGAGACGGGAATGGTGCGATTACGCCCGATTTTGATGACGACCGCCTCGACGATTTTAGGGATGCTCCCGATCGCGCTAGGATTGGGAACCGGCGCGGAACTCCGGCAACCGATGGCGATGGTGATCGTCGGCGGATTGGTGACTTCCTCGGTGTTGAGTTTGCTAGTGGTTCCCGTTCTCTACGTCACCCTAGAGGATCTGTGGCGGAAAATTCGCCGGAAAAAGTCTGTTTAACTCGATAGAGTTAAGAGGTTGAGGATTTTCTGATGGGAAGCCTAGTTTTTTTCGGGGGACTAGCCCCCCGACCCCCCCACCGGTGGAGGGGTGCCTCCCCCGGACCCCCTGCACAAGGCTAGTATAAAAATCAGTGCGATTTAACAAGATTTCGGGATGACCCGAAGGTGGGATCTCGATTCTGGCTTCTCCCGAACTGGGGTTATTTATCGTGTATAACCCTAGTTTTTGAAGTTTTTAGACCATTTTTTGATTCTTCTTCCTAACTCCTGACTCCTGGCTCCTGACTCCTGACTCCTTCTCTACACGAGACATTTTAAAGTCCCCGAGAGAATTGAGCGACGGCGGAAACCGGAACCCCGGAAACTATAATAGGAAGGCTGTGGACAATTATCGACCATGACCGTATCTCCTTCCCCGGATTGGCTCGCGCGCGGGACGAGTGACCTGTTTCCCCACCAACCGGAATCGAAAGACCCCTCGGAAAATTTACCGTTACTCCTGAAAACGATCGATCGCCCCCTGCGGGTGAAACTCGGCATCGATCCCACCGGGAGCGATATCCATCTCGGTCACAGCATTCCTTTCCGCAAATTGCGCGCTTTTCAGGATGCCGGACATACGGCCGTGGTGATTATCGGCGATTTTACCGCTAGAATCGGCGATCCTACGGGAAAATCGGAAGTTCGCAAACAGTTGACCGTGGAGGAGGTGCGCGCGAATGCCGGGAATTATCTCGACCAATTACGGCCGATTCTCGATTTCGATACTCCCGGTCGTCTGGAAATCCGCTACAATTCGGAATGGTTAGGCGAACTCGACCTCGCCAAGATTCTCGAACTACTCTCCACGATGACGGTCGGGCAAATGTTGGCGAAAGAGGGCTTTTCCGAACGCTACGAGAAGGAAACGCCGATTTTTCTCCACGAGTTTCTCTATCCCTTGATGCAGGGTTACGATTCGGTAGCGATCGATGCCGACGTGGAACTCGGCGGAACCGACCAGAAGTTTAATATCGCGGTCGGTCGGGATTTACAACGTTATTTCGGGAAAAAGCCCCAGTTCGGATTACTCCTACCGATTCTCATCGGTACGGACGGAACCCAGAAGATGTCGAAATCTCTGAATAATTACGTGGGATTGCGAGAATCCGCGCTCGCCATGTACTCGAAATTAGAAAAAACGCCCGATTCGCTGTTAAAAGATTATTTCGAGCTATTGACAAATTTGCCGTTAAATGAATTACCCGAAAACCCGCGGGAGTGTCAGAAGCAACTAGCCCTAGAGGTCGTTTCCCAATTCCACGGGCAGGAAGAAGCCGGAAAAGCGAGAAAAACCGCCGAGGAAATCGTTTTAAAGGGAAATACCGCTTCCGCCGAGTCGGTTCCCGAGTTCTCGTTAGCGGGGGTGACATTTCCGGTGAAGTTATTCTATCTCCTCGGCGCGAGCGGTTTGTGTAAGAGTAGCGGGGAGGGACGGCGCCAGATTCAGGGGGGCGCGGTTCGTCTCGATAGCGAGAAAGTGACCGAGGTAGATCTCGCTTTCGAGAGCGCGGACGCGTTATCGGGCAAAATCCTCCAGGTAGGGAAGAATAAATTCGTCCGTCTGGTCTAGGAGGCTTTCGCGAGGATCGTGTCGCGGGTGAGGAATTCGATCGCCGCTTTGTACTGGTGATCGACCTCGGTTCCGATCTCGGCGTAGGCGATGGGTTCCTGGGCGATCGGGCGATCGGGAACGATACCGACCTTATGAATATCGTGGTGGGCCGGGGTTTCGTATTTGGCTACCGTGACCGCCAATCCCGCGCCGTCCGGTAACTCGAAAAGCGACTGAATTAAGCCTTTTCCGAAGGTTTTCTCGCCGATGAGGATCGCCCGGTGATTGTCCTGTAGCGCGCCGGCTAGAATCTCGCTGGCGCTGGCGGTTCCCTGATTGACCAAGACCGCTAAGGGCGCGTCGGTGAGCGCGTTACCCAGCGCGGAGAAACTATCGGAAATGCCCTGACGGTTAACCGTGTAGACGATCGTTCCCTCGTCGATCCACATCCGGGCGATCTCGATTCCGGCTTGTAATAAACCGCCGGGGTTGTTGCGTAGGTCGAGAATATAGGCTTTCGCGCCCTGTTGTTTTAAATCCGTCACCGCGTCGGCCACTTCCTTCGCCGCGTTCGCGCTGAATTGATTTAAACGAACGTAGCCGACGGGGGGATCGGTGGAGCGATCGAGGGTGGCGATTACCGGACTCAAGGCGATGCGCTGACGGGTTAACTCCACGGTTTGACTCGTTTCCGCGCCGTTGGAGAGTACGGTTAAAGAAACTTTCGTTCCCGCGGGCCCGCGCATTCTGGCGGCCGCTTCATCGAGGGTGAGTCGGGTAGTATCGATGCCGTCGATCGAGAGAATGCGATCTCGGGTTTTCAAGCGTGCGGCTTCGGCCGGGGAACCGGGTAGAGGGGCGACGATTTCGAGAAAACCGGTGTCGGGGTTGATGTTGATCTGGAGACCGACCCCGGAGAGTTCGCCGGTGGTGCTAATTTGTAGGTTATGGTACTGATCCGGTCGCAGGAGACGGGTGAAAGGTTCGTCGAGGGTGGCTAACATCTGTTCGATCGCTGTATAGGCCGCCGCTCGATCGTTTAGGTTTTTGCGGAGGAATTGTTCGCGGATCTGCCACCAATTTTGATGGTTAAAGGTGTCGTCGAGATAGGACTGATTGACCAGTCGCCAGGATTGTAATAGTAGTTTCTGTTCCTCGCTAAAGGCCGCGGCCGTCGGTGTCCATCCCAACCAGGTGAGGCAAAACCAAAAACCGACCAATAGCCCGACCCACAACGATTTTTGTTTCATACCGTCTCGATATTTTGTCTGAGGGTGTTTCGATGATTACTATCATAGACCGCTCTCGGAAAATAGGATCTCTCGTCGCCAGCGGATTCGAGAGCTAGAGACGGCAGAAGGGACATCATGAAAATAATCGATAAATTTTCCTCGAATATGCCGTAAAAACGATCGCTCGCGGGGAGAACCGGTAACACGTCGTCCGGCCGAACCGGGGGGAGATCTGGGGGGAACTCTCTTTCCGCCAGATCTCCGCGATCCTTAATTCGCCTTGGTTTTCGAGGTTTTGCCCGCGGTCTTAGAGGTTTTCTTGGTCGTGGTTTTCTTGGTCGTGGTTTTCTTGGTCGTGGTCGCCTTCGTGGTCGTCTTCTTGCCGGCGGATTTCTTGGCCGTACCCGCTTTCGCCGACAGTGCCGCTAGAGCCTGATCGAGCGTCACCGTTTCCGCGGTTTCCCCTTCGGGAATTTTGGCGTTGGTTGTCCCGTGTTTGATATACACCCCGTAGGGCCCCTCGTAGAGCGCGACTAATTCCCCGTCGTCCGGATGTTTGCCCAACTCTTTTAACGGGGGTTTCGTGGAAGTGCGGGAACCGCGGCCTTTCTTGGGTTCGTTTAGTAAGGACAAAGCCCGATCGAGCGTCACCGTCAGTACATCGTCACCGGCTTTGAGCGATCGATAGTCCTTCTCCTTCCCGTTTTCATGCACCACGTAAGGGCCGAAGCGACCTAAACTCGCTTTGACTTTGCCCCCCGTCCCCGGGTGGGTTCCCAACAATCGCGGTAGGGAGAGTAACCCTAACGCCATGTCCAGCGTCACATCCTCCGGTTTCACCCCTTTGGGTAACGAAGCGCGTTTCGGTTTCGGATTCTCGTCCGTCACTTCTCCCAGTTGAATGTAGGGTCCGTAACTACCGATGAGAACGTAAATCGCCTCTCCCGTCTCCGGGTGCAAACCCAATTTCTCCGGCCCCTCGGTTTTCTGCCGTAGGATGGTTTCGATCTGATCGGGATCGAGATCCGCGGGGGTGAGGTCCATCGGCAGGGACGCGGTGATCGTTTCTTCTCCCTTGGGAACTTCGATATAGGGGCCGTAGCGACCGATCTTGATCGTCGCGTCGAGATCTTCGAGAATGACCGATTTTGCGGCTCCGGGATCGATCTGGCTCTCCCGCTCTTTGACTTGCGTTTCTAAACCCGTCTCGCCGCGGTAGAAGCGATCGAGGTAGGGCAACCAGCGCGCCTCCCCGGTGGCGATATCGTCGAGGGTTTCCTCCATTTTCGAGGTAAATTTCGTGTCTACCAGATCGGGGAAGTGATTTTCGAGCAAACTCACCACCGCGAACGCGGTAAAGGTGGGCAGAAGGGTTTTATTCCGCATCCGCGCGTAGCCCCGATCGATGATCGTGCCGATAATGGTCGCGTAGGTGCTGGGGCGGCCGATTCCCTCGCTTTCGAGCATTTTCACGAGCGAGGCTTCGGTATAGCGCGCCGGGGGTTGGGTATCGTGGCCGATCGCCTCTACCTTCTTACACCCCGGTTCATCGCCGACTTTTAAATCGGGTAAGATCACTTCTTGATCGTCGATCGCCGCGTCGGGATCGTCCGAACCCTCGACGTAGGCGCGGAAATAACCGGGAAAATCGATGCGTTTGCCGGAAGCGCGGAATCCCGCCTCTTCTACCTGAATATTGACGACGATCGAGGTAATTCTCGCGTCGGCCATCTGACAGGCGACCGTCCGTTTCCAGATCAGATCGTACAGCGCGAATTCCAATCCCCCCAGTCCCGTTTCGCGAGGGAGACGGAAGGAACTGCCCGCGGGACGGATGGCCTCGTGCGCTTCTTGGGCGCCCTTACTTTTCGTCGTGTACTGCCGCGGTTTCGGGCTGAGATAGGCTTTCCCGTACATCTGTTCCACGCAGGAACGGGCGGCGGCGATCGCCTGTTCGGATAGATGTACCGAGTCCGTCCGCATATAGGTGATATAGCCCTGCTCGTATAAACTCTGGGCGATCCGCATCGTGTCCCGCGCGGAGATGCCTAACTTGCGGTTCGCTTCCTGCTGGAGCGTGGAGGTGGTGAACGGGGGCGACGGTTTGCGGGTGCTGGGTTTCTCTTCGGTATGGGTGACGCGCCAGATTTTATCGGCGATCCGATCCTTTAAGGCGATTGCCTCGGTCTCGTTTAATAAGACCACGTTTCGCCCCGGAATTAATTGGCCGGTATCGGCGGCGAAATCGCTCCCGTTGGCGACTTTTTGCCCGTTCACGGTCACTAAACGCGCGTCGAAGTTATTTTTGTCCTTTTCTAGATTCGCCTTCAGATCCCAGTAATTCGCCGATTTAAACGCGCGTCTTTCCCGCTCTCGTTGCACCAGCAGGCGAACCGCGACCGATTGCACCCGTCCCGCGGATAGTCCTTTGGCGATTTTTTTCCAGAGGAGGGGGGAGAGGGTATAGCCGACCAATCGATCGAGAATCCGCCTGGTTTCTTGGGCGTGAACCAGATTTTCGTCGATTTCCCGGCAATTTTTCAGTGCCGATTGAATCGCCTCGCGGGTGATCTCGTGAAAGACCATCCGTTTCGTCGGCACTTTCGGCTTGAGTACCTGGAGTAAATGCCAACTGATACTTTCTCCCTCGCGATCTTCATCCGTCGCGAGGATTAATTCGCTCGCGTCTTTGAGGGCTTCTTTCAATTCCTTGACGACCTTGCCTTTCGATTTCGGCACCACGTAGAGAGGCTCGAAATCGTTTTCCACATCGACTCCCAGACTGGCCCAATTTTTATCTTTATAACTCGGCGGTACTTCCTCGGCCGAGGCGGGCAGATCGCGGACGTGGCCCATCGAGGCCTGTACCCGATAGCCAGCGGGCAGGTAGTTACTAATCGTCCGGGCTTTGGTGGGAGATTCGACAATGACCAGCGTTGACATAGAACTTAATCGATAGGGCGATCGCTACAGCGAAGGAAGGACTAGGCTGAAAAACGGTTGATTTATTATAAGCAAAAATTATCGAGTGACCGGGAAACCTTCACTTTCTAAAAAGGCACTTATAACGATAATAGAGAGGAGTGACCGCGTTCTGTCACTACCCGCTTTACAAAACTTAACAAATTTGGACAGGGAAAGCGATCGCTATCCGGGGGAATTTTCGCGAGAGGGCGATTACGGTCGGTATCGGTAGGGTTTTAATGATGGGTGCGTTTTAATCTTTTAGCCAGCCGAACAGTTGCCCGACGGTGAGAGAGAAGGCTTCGGCGAAGTCGGGAACGGGAAGACGATCGCTTTTCTCTTCTAACAGGCCGATCGTTCGATTTCCAGAATACACGAATACGAGTTCTTCTTCCAGGTCGATAAGCCAGCCCATTTTCGTACCGTGTTCGAGACTGTAGAGAATATTCCGCACGACTTTGGTTTGATTCTGATCCGGGGAGATTATTTCGACGATCCAATCGGGAGCGATGGAGAATACATTTAAAACCTTACCGTTTTCATCGCGGGGAATCCGTTCCCACCGGAAAACGGAGACATCGGGGACGATCGATCGATTTCCGAAAGTACATCTTAGCTCGGGATAGGCGCGGGCGACGCGTTGGGGTTTGAGAACTGTATTGATAGCCGGGACGAGATCGCCTTGAATGGTGCTATGTTTTCCTTGCGGCATGGGTTTCTGGATGATTTGACCGTCGATGAATTCGCTCGCGGGTTCGGTTTCCGGGAGTTGTAGGAATTCTTCGAGGGTGAGCGGTTTCGGAATAGCTTGAACCATAGAGTACGGGGGATTCTAGTGAAAACTATTGTTTTGTCATCGGATAAAGAATCGATAAAAATGTCGGTATCGTAAATGTATTTCCTTTCTAACACTCCCGGCGGACAGATTTTAGATGAGTCAGTAAAGCAAATTTTTTATCTTTGAGAATGCCTTTAGCTCCCGCCACTTTTTGATGATTTTGTTGTCCGAGAGCGGACGATGGTTCGGGAGGATTTAGCGATCGATCTTCTCTTCCGGTGATTCAGGTATCCCGCGTTCGTTCTCGGGTGATCGATCGAGCAAACGTTCATAAACTTCTTCCCACAGTTTACCCCATTGTTTTAAATCGATGACCACGGCGTTTTTTTCGCCTGTATCATCGACAATAAATTGAATGCCTTTCATGATTCGATATCTTTTCAGTTTAGCCTTATTATATCGCTCGATCGAGGGGCGATCGGGTTTCGATCGGTCACGAGCGCTAGAATTCGGGTAGCGGACGAAAAGAACGATCGGACAAACCCTCGATCGAATTATCCCGTTAAATAACGACCGTTCGATCCGGAGTAGCATCGAGTGGTTTAGCGACAGTGTGACCGATTATCCCATCCGCATCGGGAGAAGAATAAAATCCGGGTGAACTTCCTCGATCGAACCCTATTTTCTAGTAATCTTGTCGGTATCGTGGAATTTCCTATCGATCGAGAATTGAATTTTACCCGACGCGGACGGGAAGGTTAACGATTCGTTTCGAGGTCGATCGATCGTCGCGATCCCTCTCTAGCATGGAAGGTACAGCGATCGAACCGTTTCAGGAGTGTAGCGCGATGAGTAAAACCCTCACCATCCCCCCGGAACTAGCCCTCATTCCCCCCGGACATCTCAATCTGATGGGCTATCTGGACGAATCCGAAGTCAACGGGCCCGGTTGTCGCGCGGTGGTTTGGGTGCAGGGGTGTTCCCGCGAGTGCCGCGGCTGTTTTAACGAGGCTTCCTGGTCCTTCGAGATTAACCAACTCGCCAAAATCGAGGAAATCGCCGAAAAAATCCTCGCCAATCCCCGAAATACCGGCGTTACCTTCTCCGGGGGCGAACCTTTCTGGCAAGCGATCGCCTTGACAGAATTAGCGAAATATGTTAAAGAACGCGAGTTGAGCGTCATGTCGTTTACCGGGTTCACCCTGGAACAGTTGCGTTCCCGAAATTCGCCCCCCGGCGCCCGAGAATTGCTAGAACAGTTGGATATTCTCGTCGATGGCGCTTACGTGGACTCTCTCGCCATCCATAGCCCCGATTCTCTCGTTTCCTCCAGCAATCAACGGGTTCACGTTTTTAACCCCGAATTCGCCGATCGACTGAATTGGGCGAGCGATCGAGCGGAAATCCACATTCTCAAGGACGGGACGCGCGTTTTCACCGGATTCTGGGGGCAGATGATTTCAGAGTAGGCGGGAGGCAGGAGCGAAGGATTTGACGAATCTGGATAATGCCGATCGAGACAATCTACCTATCAATCGGGAATTTAATGCCTATAAAAACGGATTCTTGCCTTTTATCGCTTCTGACTTCTGAATACCGGCTCCTGTACGGGCGAGTTCCCAAAATCGCCCCTACTCGCTCTCTCGATCGCCCGCGCCATCTCCGCGCCACAGACATCCGAAAAATACAGCGCGAAATTCAAACCGCTCATTAATTTGGGAATTCCCTCGCTCAGACTGGCGATCTCGCCATTTCCCAATCGGGCCGAATCGACGGCGATCGCCACGACCAACAGGGCGAGCGCCAGCAGTAAAATCGGGTAGGAAGTCCGTCGAATCCGCGGTAAGAAACAGATCCCGTAGACGATCGGGACAATCGCGAAAAACCCGATCGTGGTAGTTTTCGGAATTCCTAGGGAAAGAAGGATAATATGACCGCGATAAAGCTCGTTAATGGCAAAAATTCCCGTTACTATCGCCGAAGCGAGCAGGAATCCTTCGTTTTTGAGCCGTTTTTTTAAGCGAAACGATAGATAGAGCGTGAACAGACAGACGATCGGGGGAACACAACAGAGCAGTTGAAAGGTGTGCGTGAATAAACCGACGATCGGGTAAAAAGGGGTCGCGGGGGGAAAAAATAATAAACTAGCGGGTAATCGGGAACGATAGACGAGATATATAGCCCCGATCGTCAGAAATAAAGCGATCGAGTTCACCGTGAGCCAGTTTTTCGCCGGCGGGTATATTCTAGGTCGATTTTTCACGCGGGGATAGCTCTCGATCGCTTTCATCACCTTTCACCACAGAAACAGAAAATCCTGTTATACCGGGGAAAGGTGAAAAAAGGGTAGGGGAATCGGCATGGGCGAATCTAGTTTACAGGAGATCCGGAATTACTATCCGGTCGGCGATCGACTGGCGACTTCCGGACAACCGACGCGGGAACAATTCCAGTTTATCGCCGAATCCGGTTACGAGGTGGTGATCGATCTCGCACCACCGACCTCTTCCAACGCTCTAACCGACGAGGGAGAAATTGTCGCGAGAGAGGGGATGATCTACTTTAACCTACCCGTCTCTTGGGACAATCCCACCCTGGACGATCTGAAGTTTTTCTTCGCCTTGATGAACGCGGTCAAGGAACGGAAAGTCTGGATACACTGCGCGATGAATATGCGGGTTTCCTGCTTTTTATACCTGTATCGTAAATATATCGGCAAACTACCGGAAGAGGAAGCGAGTTATCCCCTACGCGAGATCTGGCAACCGGACGGGGTTTGGTTAGATTTCATCCGATCGGCGGAAGAACATTTTCTAGGGAGCGAGTAAAATCGCTTTCGGCTTGTCCGTGTCGAATAGAGAGGCGCCGAGAAGAATCACGGGAAAATCGGTCGCGTTTTCCCCGTAATGCACCATTCCCGCGGGTTCCGTCAGGGAATCGCCCGGATTTAGCAGAATCGTTTTTCCCTCTTCGATCGCTTCTTCCGGACCGTTCGATCGCTTGACAAACGCCTTTCCTTTCACCACCGTATAGGTTAGCGTACCGCTCTCCACTCTCTCGATCTGCATTCCGGGATGAATATGTGCCGGCAGTTTCGCGCGCGGGGGAATGGTATAGCGTACCAATTCCAGAATCTTTCCGGTCGCGTCACCCGGTAATCCACTCGCCAACACCTCGCGCGTGACCGATCGCCGGTAATCGTCCGGTTTCTGGATTTCCCGCGCGATCGCGAGAGTGCCGATCCAAGATAAACCGACTAGGGGGAGAAAAAAAAGGATTCGTTTCATATAGATCAGAGGAAGCTTTTAGCGATCGGCGATCGGCTTTCAAAGCGCGAGTTTTTCAGCCTTAGCTACTATGGAAAGAATGGAAAGAGAGATCTAGCCGACCGCTGAAAGCTAGATTTATAAATACTCGAGCGAGAGAATCCGGCCCGCGCCGTAACCCTCCCAAGTATAAGCGACGACCAATACTCCCACCACTCCGGGCGCGCCGTAAAAACCGAGATCTCCCCCCTGTTGGAAATACTCTCTCGCTTTCTTCATGTCGGCCTCGTCTTTGAAACAGAGGGCGATCTGTTTCCACGCCGTTCCCGAGCGCCCGCGTTCGGCCGGATAATAGTAGGTCTGGTTAGAATTCTCCACGTCGCAAAGCACGTCATGCGCTTCGGTCAGTCGCGCGACCTCTTCGGCTATTGTAGCGTTCTGTTGCATGGCCGTCGCCAGCGAGTGATCGGCTCGGGACGGTTTCGTCATCGTGCCGAGACCCAAACCGAGAGCGAGACTAAAAAGGACGATCCGGTTAGCGATTTTCATGGGGAAATGTCCGAAATAAATTCGGCGTTGCTGAATCAAGAGATAAATAGACATCTCCATAATACGATCTAAAGCTTACAGCCTTTTTCAATTAGGTGAGGTCCGGATATCCGGATTTGAGGCGGGAAACGGGCGGGAATGTACTTCATTTTTTCGAGAAAGGCGGTATGACCGTTGATTCACAAAAGTTTATAGAGAAACAAAATCGCTTGTACAAATTGTCCTATACTTACCGGGGGAAGCGTTTCGATTCTTCGACGCGCTATTTTCCCTCTCTGTCAACGCGCGGGTCTTAAAAGTATCTGGCAAGATCCGCGTTAACTTTTGTAAGGTTTTTTGTAACGTGGCGATCGGTTTTGTTTCGTTTTAGGGAGAGTCGGGTGATTTCCCCGATCGCTTCCGGCAAGCTAGAGATAGGTTCCATTCTTCTCCCGAGATATGGAGATCATTTAGGAAATGGCTAAAGCAAGCCGTAAGTTTGCTTTAGTCGCGCGAGCGCTTAACCGACCGAACCTGTCGTTTACCTGCTATCAGGTGGCGACCTCGGTTTTATAACAGCTATTGAATTTGTGAGCGAGCATGAATAAAGTACCTGTCGATAATTTAAAACTATCCGGCTTAGTTTTCGCAATTATTCTTCCTTTACTAACGTTCGCTCCAGAAGCAAAAGCTCAGTGGGTAAGCGTCGGTAGGAGTATTGAAGGACAGCCTTTCTGGGTTAGCCGTAATTTCTGGTATCTTAGGAATTCGCCGAATGCTCGGATATTCTACTCGAAAACTCCATTGTCAACACAACCTAGAGGTAGTTTGACAGCGGTAAATTGTAACAACATGGCTTACACGTTTGATGTTATCGATGTTAATGGAGATGGAAAATTTTTTCGAGTGTCTCGCGATGAGTATTCTTGGACGATTCCTTCCAGCGATTCGATCGGTGCCGCTATGGTCGAGTATGTATGTGAATACTAATCTTGCCACTCTCGCGTGACTCTAGGGAACGGACAGACAGAAATGGCAGGGGAAAACGGATTCTAATAGCCAATTTATCAATCGATTAAGTTGGGTATATAGAAAAGAAAATTACTGAATTGGTCGAGGGGTCAAGAAAATATAGACCCAAGCTTTTAAGCGATTCAAATAATCGAAAGGCTCGAAAAAGTAGGATGCTTATCGAGAATTACTACGATCGCATAAGGCTTGGATGCTGGTTAGTCTTCGATTAGATCACCGATTCACTATTTTAAGTTTCGCGATGTCCCGATTCCCTGTCCATTTATCTCTTGATTCGGCAACACCACGTTAGCTAGGCTAGGTTCTTCGTCTCTGCCCTCACTACGTCTGACCAGTTTGACCAAATGAGCGTTGATTTTTTTCCAGAGACCTGTTCTGACCCATCGACGGTAGTAATCGTATATCGTTGACCACGATGGTAGATCGTGGGGTATGGCTCGCCACTTGATTCCGTTATCGACCCGATAGAAAATCGTGTTGAGAATTTCCTGGATATTTACGGTATGCGGACGACCGGCTCCTTGATGGTCGGGAATAAAGGGTTTAAGGATTTTCCACTCATCATCGGTCAGATCGGATGGATAAGGCTTTCTTTCCATTGGCTTGTACTCTCCTTGTCTCCGTTTCTTGCTTACAATCTTTTTTTCGCTCCTGTCTACTTTTTTTACATTAATTTACGAACGCTCTCTTAAGCATTATCGCTATGACCGCCCGAATTGCGAAAGTTGGCACAATGGCAACAATCTTAAGTCCACTATTGGGAAAATCTGTCTTAGCGATAAATTGCTAAGGTGAGAAACATGAACGAAGTTATTCTTTTTGAACACGCGAACTTTCATGGGGCGCATAAACACGTCTTCGGGCGCGAACCCAATCTCAACGCTGAAGACGACAATTTCTTCAACGATCGGGTTTCTTCTATCGTTGTCATTAGTGGAAATTGGGCTTTCTATAGACATGCTGGTTTTGATGGACAGTATGCCCGAATTCTTGGCCCGGGAACTTACCCATTCGTGGAAGATGTGGATATTCAGAATGATGATATATCCTCTTTGCAACCCGTGTAATCTTTACTTTTCCCGTTATCTTTCGAGTTGATGGTTCGATCAATTTTCCCCGCTCTCGAAGTCATATTCTCCCGTCAGCCTTTGTCATTAAGCTTGACTTATTGGAAATCGAAGAGAGGGGGAAACCCTGATACCGTCGTCATTTCCCGACTTAACGGGAAAAGTAAGACCCCCGAAGCGCGCGAGAAAGCGATCGAGATCGCCAACGCGTTACTAGAGGAAGGGTACGAGGAGGGAAGGGCGATCGCCATCGCCACGGCACAGGCGGAAAAATGGGCGGAAAATCGCGACAAACCGATTAAAAACGCGTAACTATATTTCTTCGGGTACCTCGATCGCCTCGATTAAAACGGGGGCGAGATTTTCACTCAGGCGGCCCGATCGAATTAACTCCGCGTAGGTATCGGCCTCGATATCGATTAAAGTTTCCTGAAATTGCTCCGTGACCATTTCTTTCAACCGCGGGTATTCCTGGAGGATCGTTCGGATCTGTTCCCCGATCGATTGTAATTGTCCCTCGACGAGCGTTCTCTTATAGCGGTGGAATTCGGGATCGATATCGGGAAAGCGATCGGGTTGTTGGAGATAGTTCGCCACCCGTGTCAACGCGATCTGACGGGCGATCAACGCGGAATACTCGGCGCGAACGGGTTGATCGCCGATCAGGTTCAGAACTTTCAAAAGCCACTGTATCGATAATCCCTGTACTAATAGCGTGAACAACACCACCCCGAAAACCACGTCGATAATTTCCTGTCGGTAGGGGATAGCGTTCGGAACGCTGAGGGCTAGGGCGATCGAGACCGAACCCCGTAATCCTCCCCACCAGAGAACCGTTCTTTCCGAAGCGGTGATGATTTTGCCCGTGAGCGCGTTGCCGATCGCTCCCAGTCCGAAAATCGACACCAGACGGGAAATCACGACCGCGGAGATCGCGATCGCGATGGCGAAGGAATGCGCTCCCAGACTATCGAAACGCGTCTGATCGCCGATCAGTAAAAAGATGATCGAGTTGACAAAAAACGCGATAAACTCCCAGAATTCCGTCACGATCAAACGGGTGCGGGGATTCATGCCGATACGCGAACCGAGATTGCCGAGGATAATACCGACGATCACCACACCGATCACCCCCGATCCCCCTAACTGTTCGGTGACGAGATAGGTTCCGTAGGCGGAAACTAGGGTAAGGGACTGTTCGACGAAAGGTAGATCGAAGCGCTGGGTGAGATAGGAAATCCCGAAACCGATCACGCAACCGATCCCCACCCCGATCCCGACGAACGAACAGAAACGCGCCACCGTCACCGGAACCGAGAAAGTATCCGTCCCTAGGGGGATGCCAACTAAAATCACGAACGCTACCACCGCCACGCCATCGTTAAAGAGACTTTCCCCCTCCATGAGGATCGTCAGTTTGCGACTCGCGCCGAGTTCTTTAAACAGGGCGATCACCGATACCGGATCGGTCGCGGCCAGCGCGGCGCCTAACAGGAGGGCGATCGAGAAAGGCGCGCCAGCGAAGAGATGCAGGGGATAGGCAACGCCGAGAACGGAGATAATCACGCCGATAATCGCGAATAGGGCGATCGGTAGCCAGTTCTGTTTTAATTCGCGCCACGGAATATTCCACGCCGCCTCGAACAGCAGGGGAGGTAGGAAAATTTCCAGGATTAATTCCGGGGAAAGATCGATCAGACGGACATCCACGAACGCTAACCCCAAACCGACAATCACCAACAACAGGGTATAGGGGATCTTCCGGAAGAGGGCGATCGTTCTCGATAGGGTAGCGACACTCAAGGAAATGCTTAACACGAGGAGAAACTGCTCTAGGTTCCGAGCGATCGCCTCGTTAGCGGTAGATTCTAAACTCATAGTCGGGAGATGGGGAAGTTTTTCGGGAAAAGGGGAAGAAGGAAGGGCAAAAGGGAAAAGACCACTTTGAATCTATTTTTTGAATCTATTTAACGTCAGTTCGGGATAAGCCAGAATCGAGATCTTCTCATTCGAGTCATCCCGAAATCTTGTCAACTCGCAGTGATGTCGCGCGTGGCCTTGTGCAGGGGGTCCGGGGGAGGCACCCCTCCACCGGTGGGGGGTTCGGGGGGCTAGTCCCCCGAATAAGACTCGGCTTCTCACCGAAAAATCGTCAAATTCTTATCCCGAACTGACGTTTATTTACCTCGATCGCGAACCGTTGACCCTCGGAGGCGGAAGTTTGCTCCTCGGAGGCGGAACATTGACCCTATTCTCCTGCCTCCTGCCTCCTGCCTTCTGCCTCCCGCGTTACTCGTTCGGTGACTGCGGGGATATTTTCAGAGAGGGGATAGATTCCTCGACGGTCGGACTTTTTCCATCCTTCCCGTTCTCTACCGAAGGCGGTTTCGTTCCCGACGCGGGAGGGGTTCCTCCTTTGGGGGGTTTCGGTTTCGAGGTGAGGAACGCCGCCTCGAACTGTTTGATGATCACGTAGAGGACGGGAACGAGGAATAAACTTAAAACCGTGGAGAGTAGATAACCCCCGAGTAGGGCGGTTCCCAAAGACCAACGACTCATCGCCCCCGCACCGGACGCGATCACCAACGGCCAGAAACCGACTAACCCGGAAATCGCGGTCATCAAAATCGGTCGCAGACGTTCCGTGGAGGCGCGGATAGCGGCTTGGGGGATCGTCATCCCGAGGGTGCGGGATTGGTTGGCGAATTCCACGATCAGGATCGCGTTTTTCGCCGCCAAACCGATCAGCATCACCAGCGCCACCTGCGCGTACATATTATTATTGACCGCCGGGAAGACGCTACCGACTTGGAGAGTGTTCGCCCGTAACAATAACGCGCCCATCGCGCCGAGGATGGCGAGGGGAACGGTGATCATGATGATCGTCGGGTCGATATAACTCTCGTACTGCGCCGCGAGAACGAGGAAAACGATGACAAACGCCAGGCCGAAGATCACCGGTGCCGCTCCCCCGCTCGTTTGTTCCTGATACGCGGAACCCACCCAACCGTAGCCGAATCCGGGTTGTAGGACTTCCTGACAGACTTCCTCGATCGCCCGCATCGCCTGCCCGGTACTGAAGCCGGCCGCGGGGGAACCCTGCACTTTAATCGACGGGTAGAGATTAAAGTTGGTGACGATCGGCGGGTAGGTGGTTTCCTGAACGTTCACCAGTCCCGCGAGGGGAATACTCGCCCCGGTTCGGGAACGCACGTAAAAACGACTGATATCGCCCGGATTGCCCCGGAATTCCGGCCGCGCCTGCGCGAATACCCGGTAGAGACGACCATCGAGAACGAATTGATTGACGAAGGTAGAACCGAGATAGGTCTGTAGGGTGTTGAATACCGATCGCATATCCACGTTCTGCGCTTGCAGTTGGTCGCGGTTGACGGTGATCTCGGCGATCGGCGAGTCGAAGGTAAACTGGGTGAAAACTCCCGTGAGTTCGGGGCGTTTATTGGCCTCCGCGATCACTTTTTGGGTGTTCTCGATCAACGCGGTCATCGGCAGGGCGGCGCGGTTCTGGATATAGACCTCGAAACCGCCCGTCGCGCTCAAACCGTCCACCGGGGGCGCGTTCGCGGCGATCGCCCGCGCGTCGGGAACTCTCTGGCGTAAACCTTGGTTAATGCGTCGTAAGACCCCGAACGCGGAACTCGGTTCTCCGGGGCGCTCTCCCCAATCCTTGAACTTCACGAAAAACAGCCCCTGGTTACTGCCCGTCCCGGCGAAACCGAATCCCGCCATGCCGACGAAATGCTCGACTTCCTCGATCGGTTTCACCACTTCCTCGGAGATTTTTTTCACCACTTCATCGGTAATGCGGAGAGAGGAACCCGCTTTCGTCTGGACGATAATGAAGCCGTACCCCTGATCCTCCTCGGGAATGAATCCTTGAGGGGTGAACATATACAGCCAACCGGTGGCCACGAGAGCGGCGATAAAGATCGGTAAAACGAGAACGCGGACGCGGATCAATAATTCGATCGACCAGCGATAACCGCCCTTAACCATCTCGAAAAAGTCATTAAACCTGTCGAAAAACCATCCCAGCGGCCCCCGCGTCCGTTGCGGCGGTTTCATAATAATCGCCGACATACTCGGGGAAAAACTCAACGCGTTAAAGGTAGAGATAATAATCGAGGCCGCGATAATCACCGCGAACTGTCGGTACACGATCCCCGTCGTCCCCGGAAAGAAAGTAACGGGAATAAACACCGCCATCAACACCAGCGAACTGGCGATCACCGCGGAAGTCAACTCGTTCATCGCGTCCAGCGCGGCCTGCATCGGTCGCATCCCCTGCCGCAGTTTCTCCGATACCGCCTCCACGATCACGATCCCGTCATCCACCACCAACCCCGTCGCCAGAATCACCGCGAACAGCGAGAGGTTATTCAGGGAGTAGCCTAACGCCAACGCTACCGCCATCGTCCCGATCAGTGAAACGGGAATAGCGATCGCCGGGATGATCGTGGTACGCCAGTCTTGCAGGAAAATAAAAATCACCAGCACCACCAGGAGAATCGCCTCGATCAGCGTTCCGAAGGCTTCTTCCAGGGAGGCGGCGACAAACGCCGTATTATCGAGGGTGATCGTGGCTTTCAACCCCGGCGGGAAATCCCTTTCTAACTCCGCCATCTTATCCTTGATCAGCTTCGCCGTGTTCCACGCGTTCGTCCCCGGTAACTGATAGGTCGCGTAAACCACCGCGGGAGCGCCATCGAAATAGGCGGTCGAACTATAATCCTCCGCGCCGATTTCCGCCCGTCCCACGTCCCGCACCCGAATTAAACTACCGTTCTCGCCCACTTTCACGACGATATTTTCCGCCTCCGCCGCCGTGGTAAAACGACCGATCGCCCGTAACGCGATCTGGAACTTTTGATCCTCCGGACTGGGTTCGCCGCCGATCGTCCCGGCCCCGGTCTGCACGTTCTGCTCGTTGATCGCCCGCACGACTTCATCGGCCGTAACCCCCCGCGCGGTCAACGCGTTGGGATCGAGCCAGAAACGCATGGCGTACTGACGCTGACCGATAATCCGGGTACTCCCGACCCCCTCGATCCGTTTGATCTCCGGATCGATAATTCGATCGACGTAGTTACTCAGGAAAATCGGATCGTAGGGATAATTCCCGCTCGCGTCCTTCTCCGCGTACACCCCGTAAGCCAGCGTTACCGTCGGCGATTGTTTCGTGGTCGTGACCCCCTGACGGTTTACCTCTTCCGGCAAACTGGACGCGGCGGTACTGACCTGGTTCTGCACGAGTACCTGGGCGATGTTGCGATCCATTTCCACCGGGAAAGAAACGGTGATCGTGCTCGCCCCGGTGTTGGTACTCTGGGACTCGATATACACCACCTGTTCCGTACCGTTGATCTGTCGCTCCAGTACGTTGGTCACGTTATCCGTCACCGTTTTCGCGTCCGTCCCCAGATAGCTGGCGTTGACCGCCACCTGAATGAACGCCAACTGCGGCAGTTTTTCTAGGGGCAGAAAGGGAACGGAAATGAGTCCGATCAACACGATTAAAATCGAGCAGACGGTGGTTAGAACGGGTCTTTTGATAAAGGTATCGGCGATACTGAGGATCATAGGATTACTGGTTCATCTTTTCTAAAATAGTGGCGGCGGTGGGAGATTTGCGCGTGAGGTAGTTAAAAATTAATAATTTAAAGATAGTATCTAGGATAACGGGAACGGTAGCGACAAACAAGCCGATAAACGTCGCGCTCTCCCGCCAGCCGAAGTGACGCGATAGACTCTCGATGAGAACCGTCCAGCCTTCCGCGGAGTGAAAACCGACAAAGATATCGGTAAAGAGAATAAAAATGAATGCCTTGGTAATATCGTTCAAACTGAGAAAAACCCGACTGATATAGGTTCTCGCGATGGCGAACTGACGGCGACCCACGACTAAAATCAACGTGAAAGCGGCGAGACCGGAAAGATCCGAGAGAAAATTTTTCCATCCTTCCTGACTTTCGTAACCCGCCTCTTTAAATAAATCACGAACCTGTTCTCGAAAATGTTCCTCCGCTTTTTCCGGCGGTTCGGTCTCGACTCCCAAGACGTGCTTGACTTCCTGAATTTCCCGCAAGCGAGCGAATTGGGTTAGGAATTTCTCGCCCACTTCTTCCGTTACCCGCACTTCCGTGGGTTTCACTTTCGTATCGACCCCGAGATAATTTAAGAGGGGACTAAAGATCACGTTTTTCGCGAGGATTTGCACGAGTAGGGGAACCAGAATAACTATCACGAGAAAACGAATGGCGATCCGTTGTTGCTGTCGCAGGGCGCGCAGTTGTTGGATCACGGTCTGTTCGTACTCGGGGGTTAATTCTTGACGGAATTGAAAGAAATTCGGGGAGCGCGCGGGGACGGGACTCGGGTTCGGGGCTGACGGCGGGGGTGGGGGATTGTCCGATTCTTTCGGGGGAGCGGTTTCGACGATCGAATTCGGCAGGGGTAATAAGAATTCCTCGGGGTCCGATCGATATTTACCGATCACCTCCTCGATCGAGTGTAACGTTTCTAGAATATTTCCCTCGACCGGATCGCCGGGCCGGAAAAAATTCGCCAGACGCGCCTGACTTAAATCGAGACGGATCTGTAATAATTCCCGATCGAGCGTACCGCGGAAATACTCGTAAACACTCTTTCCCCCGGCGTGATCGGGCGAGATCTTCTGTCCTCCGAAGTGTTTTTCCTCGATCGCCCGGATCGTCATCGCTCTCCGGTACGCGTCCGATAAGGCGTTCAAAGCGCGCCGCTCGATCCATCCGTTCACACGCCCCCAATCCACGGCCACTTTCCTCGGTTATGGTAATCGCGAAAAAGTTACCCCTCATTTTACTAGACAAATCTGGAAAAGCTATCAAGTGCCGGCAATCTTCCCCTCCGACAAGCCGAAAACCCCGCGTTATGAGAACTCTCGCGGAATTCAAAATTTCTCGTGTAGGTAGGGAGTCAGGAGTCAGGAGTCAGAAGGAAGAATCCGGGATATTATCCTAAAAATTTCACTAAAAACCTATTTATGTCGTAAAATTCCATTTTTTGAGGTTTCGATCGCCTCAAAAACGAATCGCGCGAGAGGTCTATGTAGACCTCCGGCAAAAGTGAGAATCGCAAGTCAAAATCGACTCGAAACTTAGGTTTTCAAGGAAATTTTGCGAGAAATAAACTTTTTGTATCCCGATAAGCTCTTTATTTCTCCTTTCTCCTCCTGACTCCTGGCTCCTGGCTCCTGACTCCTGGCTCCTGTCCCGACGAGAGATTTTGGATTTTTGCCAGAGGTCTATTCTCGCGAGACCGAAAAAAAAAAAGAATGATGAAGGCTCGCCCCATCATTCCTTTTCTATCCTCGAAAAGTATTATAAGCCCGATAGTACCTCTCGCGCGGCCGCTAGGGTTCGATCGATCTCCGCGTCCGTGTGAGCTAGAGAGGTAAATCCCGCCTCGAACTGCGAGGGAGCGAGATAGATGCCTTTTTCCAACATACCTCGATGGAAACGGCTAAATTTAGCCAGATCCGACTTCTTCGCGTCCTCGTAGTTATGCACGGGGTCGCCGGTGAAAAACATCCCGAACATCCCGCTAATCGAACCGCCGTACACCGCGTGACCGGCCTCTCTCGCGATCTGCAAAAGTCCCTCGCTCAGTCGTTTGGTAATTTTATCGAGATACTCGTAACTACCGGGACGCTGGAGCAATTCCAGGGTTTTAATCCCCGCGGTCATCGCTAACGGGTTGCCCGACAGGGTTCCCGCCTGATACATCGGCCCGGCGGGAGCGACCATCGCCATAATATCGGCCCGACCGCCGTAAGCGCCCACCGGCAGACCGCCGCCGATCACTTTACCGAGAGTCGTCAGATCCGGGGTGATGCCGAATTTTTCCTGCGCTCCCCCGTAGGCGACGCGGAATCCGGTCATTACCTCGTCGAATACCAGTAAAGCGCCGTACTCGCGGGTTAATTCCCGTAATCCTTCCAGGAAACCCGCGTCGGGAACGATAAAGCCCGCGTTTCCGACTACCGGTTCGAGAATCACCCCGGCGATCGAGTCGGGATTCTCGATAAAGAGTTTTTTCACCGCCTCTAAATCGTTGTAGGGAGCGGTCAGGGTGTTATTGGTGGTGGTTTTGGGAACCCCCGGCGAGTCGGGTAAGCCCAGCGTCGCCACACCGGAACCCGCTTTCACGAGGAACATATCGGCGTGTCCGTGATAACAACCCTCGAATTTAATAATTTTTTCCCGTCCGGTGAAAGCCCGCATCAGTCGCAGGACGGACATACAGGCTTCCGTCCCCGAGTTGACGAAACGAACCATCTCGATACTGGGAACCGCGTCGATGACCATTTCGGCGAGGATATTTTCCTGCACGCAGGGCGCGCCGAAACTGGTTCCTTTTTCTAGGGCCTCGTGGAGGGCGGCGATCACTTCCGGGTGCGCGTGGCCGCAGATAGCCGGCCCCCACGTTCCCACGTAGTCGATATACTCGTTGCCGTCCACGTCCTGAATGTACGCGCCCTTGACCCGATCGAAGACGATCGGTTGTCCGCCCACGGATTTAAAAGCGCGCACCGGCGAACTCACGCCACCGGGCATTAGTTTCTGGGCGGCGGTAAAGATTTCTTTCGATTTATTGGTTTGATACGATGATGTGCTAACCAAGCCGTTCTCCTTTCTATTTCTCGTCGGTCCGAAACTGACGATCGCGATAATTCTGACGGTTTATCCCATCCCTCGATCATACAGCAGTTAGGAGAGGGCTTCGGCGATCGACAACCGAACCCCAAGACGGTAAGGCTCGTCGTCCCTTTGCCGACGATCGATCCCGTAGAATAAAGGTATTTCCAGCCCTAAGTTACAAATTTAAGGTTTTTTATGAAAAAAATAAAGCATTTAAGCTTTTTATAATCTATTTACTGCTCCACGTTCCTCCCAACTCCTGACTCCTGGCTCCTGACTCCTGACTCCTGTCCTAACTAGAGAGCTTTGTTTTTTGCAGGAGGCGATCGACCCTATCCCTCGGCGAGTTCGCGCAATATCTCCATCGCCTCGATCGCTTTGCCCGCGGGAACGAAGAGATGATCGTGGTAGTAAGCGGAAATTACATTCACCGCGATGCCTTTTTTCGCCAGTCTCGACGCGATAATCGCCAGAAATCCCACCGCCTCTAAATCCGAATGCACCGATAGAGTGATCTGTCGGAAGATCGCCGTGTATGGTAAGCTCGATCGATCCGCTTCCGCTCGGGGCAGAATGACCGCGATCCCTTCTTTTTCTCGGAACTGACCGATCGAGAGCGATCGCGCTCTCTCGAAGATTTCCCCCGAACCGGAACAGAAAACGAACTCTCCCGGCACTAAAACCGGTTGTAGGGTTTTCAACAGTTTCGCCAGTTTACTCTCCCCTTTAGAAACGGCCGGCTTTTCCGTTTTGCCTCCCGCGTCCATACAGGCATTGGCGGCCGCGTCGGCCAGATGATTGCGCGCTCGCTCGATCCACTCCAGTTCGACCTTCTCGAACTCGGTCAGTAATTTTTTAACCCGAGTTAATAGAGAGCGCAGATTCTCGCTCTTGAGTTTCCAGGTTCCCTTGACCTGATTGATAACTAATTGACTATCCCCGTGAATTTTTAGCTTTTTTACGCCCAATTCCCGCGCTTTCTCCAGTCCGATCAGTAATCCCGTGTACTCCGCCTCGTTATTGGTCGCTCTCGGTAAATATTGACTGACCGTTACATTTTGCCGATCCGTCAGTACCAATACAGCCGCTCCCGCCGCTATGCCGGGATTTCCCCGAGAGCCTCCGTCGAAATAAAGGGTCGCCACTCCGTATTTTCCCGGGGCGATCGAGGGGTCGGTAAAGCGATCGGGCTTGTTCATGAAACTCCTGATAGGTTAGATAGAGAGCGCGATAACCAGCAAAAGAAGACTTTTTTACGGAAAATCAAAGTTAGATAGCGGAATTACCCGCAAATTTTTTGTCTCACCTTTTCGGGGTAATCATTTCTCGGTTTCTCGAATGCGAGCCGGTAAACACGCTCGGGGGTGGAAAGGTTCCCCAACCAGTATAGAGATCGATCGGCGCGCGGTGTAGGGGAACGCCCGGCTTTTCCGTAATGCTCCAGACAGATTTCGGTCATTGTTTCTTGACATATCCGCCTATAGGTAGAGGACTGTCGCGAGGGGTGATCGGGCTGAAACCCTTATCGGGTCAATACTGGCGGGAGATCGATCGAAGGCGACCCCCGACTAGGTATGAAGTTTTTATGCGGGTTTTATCTAAACTTTACGGTTTATTGCTTGACTTTAACAGTTCTTCGCGGTTATAAATATGCTCAAGTTGTCTTCATTGACAAATTCGTTACTCTACTTCAAACCTACTTTTCTCCAAAACTGGATAACGATGAAAACTCTTTCTAACGTTTTAGCCACCGGTGCTGTCGCCGCCGCCCTCTCCTTCACCGGTATCGCTCAAGCCGCCACGATCTCCGGCGGTAGCTTTTCCTTCCCCCGACAGGTCACCGATATCGACCAGACGGGAAGCCTGAACAAGTTTGACACCGGGTTGGGGACTCTGACCCAGGTTTCCCTTACCGTCACCGGTGAATACCTTCAGTCCTTTACCGCGAACAACTCCTCCGCTCAAACCCAAAACGCCCGGGTTATCTCCGCTATCGACCTTATCTATTCCATCGTCGGCGGTCCCGCTCTTTCCAGCGACACGCTCACGTTCTCGGCGAATACCGGTTTCTTGAGCTACGCCCCGGGTGAAACAAAATCCTTCGGGCCTTTCGCGGCTAACGATTTTATTAACGTGACCTTCACTGCCCCCGCCGATCTAGCTTTCTTTAGCGGTCTGGGAACTTTTGATGTGAACTGTTTCTCCGCGAGCGGCACGACGATTACCGGGGGCGGTGGCAACATCAACACGACCCAAGATACCACCGCCGCTTGCGGGGCTTCTGTCGAGTACACCTACACCGCGGCCCCCGTCGGGACTCCGGAACCCACGATGGTTCTCGGTCTTCTCGCGGTTGGTGGCGCCGGCGCGTTCGCCCGTCGCAAAGGCTAATCTCGTTTTGTTTTAGAAAAACGAATTTTCAAAAGAACGCGTTAAGAATATACTAAGAATATGCTTAGCGCGTCTTTTGGTTAGTCCGCGTCGATACTATCCCGTAAATCGATCGATGTATCCCCGATCCAGACCGATTTCCTCTTCAATTAACGCTTTTCGGTAGTGGGATAAACTAGCTCCAAAATTATCGATCGATTTGCCCGTTAATAGACTTTTCGGGACAAAAAATTTCTCGTGTATGATAAGAATACAAGAGTCAGGATTCTAAGTCCCATGTTTGTAAATTTCGAGAGAAGTTCGATGGACTGTCTAGAATCTTAATCAATTACACGTTTCTCGGATAGAAGAGGTACGTTATCGCAGCTAGAATCCTTGAGCGGTAAGAGTTTATCCGTACTTTGCCTTTCCGGGAAACGCCGTTACCGAGTTTTTAGACCGTTAAAAATAAATCGAGCGAGAGGTCTAATAGGGTTCTGCCTAAATTCACGTGCGTTTTCGCATATCGATCGAATCCGTTTTCATAATTCACGCTTATTAACTACTGTTTAAATTCTGGAACACGGCCCTTCGATCAAATCATAGAGGAACCTTTATCTTTAACGATTCTTCATGGAAAAAATAGCCGCTTCCGTGATTCTACTGAACTCTCCCTTACAATAAACCTAACTGTTCTTGAAAATGGATTAACGATGAAAACTCTTTCTAACGTTCTCGCCTCTTCCGCCGTAGCGGTCGCCACTATCTATTTCGGCGGTGTCGCCCAGGCCGCCACGCTCTCCGGTGGCAGTTTTACCAAATCCCCACAAACCACCGAAATCAACCAAACGGGAAGTCTCGGCAAATTTGACCCCAATTTAGGGACTCTAACCTCGGTTGCCTTTAGCTTTACCGGCCAGTACCGGCAACAATTTACCGTCACCAACAGAGCGTCAACAACCCAAAACAACGTTCGAGTCATCACCAGTACCGATATTTTCGCTTCCCTTGTCGGCGGTCCCGCTCTATCTCCCAACTCGCTATCGTTTGCGGTCGATACCGGTCGCCAGACCTACACCGCGGGTCAAACGAGATCCTTCGGACCTTTCACGGATAGTAAGTCTTTCCTCACGACCTTTACTTCCCCCGCTACCCTAGCTTTCTTTACCGGTCTCGGAACTTTTGACGTTAACTGTATCTCCCTGAGTAGCACGACGATTAGCGGGGGTGGTGGCAACATCAACACGACCCAAAATACCACGGCGGCTTGCGGTGCCTCGATCGAGTACACCTATACCCCCGCTCCCACGCCACCGGTCGGTACTCCCGAACCCGGTACGGTTCTCGGCCTTCTCGCGGTTGCCGGTGTCGGCACTTTCGCCCGTCGCGAAGGCTAATCTCGTTTCGTTTTAGAAAAAGGAATCATCCCGAGAACGCGTTAAGCTTTGACTTGGCGCGCTTTTTTCGTCCGCGGGACGGACGCGATGGTCGTTAGGAGGCTTTTAGCTATCAGCTTGAAGTGGTTGATTTCTAGAAATACAGAATTTACTATCAACCGATAAATACCGGAAATTCTCGATAGCATCTAAAAAAATGGCTAATTTACGCTTGTTTCGAGAAAGATAAGAACAGTGCGGACGAAGATGATCGCTACAAACGTTCCGAATAGGCGGTCAGAAGTATACCCGAATACTGGATCGTCGAGCCGATCGAACTCAAAGTATCGATTTTAACCCTCGTCGCTGGCTTTTACGAGGTCGCGGAATTCCGGGGGGAAGAAATCCTTCTCTCCCCTTCTTTTCCAGATGTACAGGGAAAAGGGGAAAAGATTAAGAAAGCTCTTTTCCCCTTTCCCCCGAAAAATCTCCCCATCTCCCCATCCCACCGATCACGGCAATCGGCTCAGGAATTTTAACAAGCGTTTGGTGTTGTCGGTTAAAAGGCTACGACGGTAAGCGTCCGCCGCTTTTTTGATGCCCTCGGCTTGTGTGGGATAGGGGTGAATCACGCTCGATAAACCGTTCAGACCGATTTTATGGACGATCGCCTCGGTGATTTCCGAGATCGTTTCCCCCGCGTGGGAAGATACGATCGTCGCGCCGAGAAGGCGATCGGAGCCTTTCCGGTGGAGGATTTTGACGAAACCCTCGGTCTCACCGTCCGTCATCGCTCGATCGACGCTAGACAGCGGAATTTCTAGGGTACTGACCTCGATGCCCCGCGCCCTCGCCTCTCCCTCATCCAGTCCGACGCTGGCGATTTCCGGGTCGGTATAGGTGACGCGCGGCATGACGAGATCGCCGAGTTTGGAGCGCCCCAGACCGAAGGGAGAAAAGAAGAGATTTTTCAGGACGATGCGGGCGGCCGCGTCCGCGGCGTGGGTGAATTTCCAGCGCGTACAGATGTCGCCCGCGGCGTAGATTTTCGGGTTCGTCGTCTGGAGATAATCGTTCACGATCACCCCCGCGCGAGCATCGTATTTCACGCCGACCGCCTCTAGATTCAACCCTTCTACATTGGGAACCCGTCCCGCGCCGACGAGAATCTCATCGACGACGATCGATTCCGCTCGTCCGTCGCGGGTGTAGTGAATTACCTTGCCCCCGGCGGTTTTTTCGACGCGTTGAACTCCGGAAGCGAGAATTACTTGAATTCCCTCGCGAATAAAGGCGTTTTGGATGATTTCGGCGGCCGCGGGATCTTCTTTATCGAGAAGATGGGCGTGTTTGTGAAAGAGGATCACCCGCGATCCCAAGCGCCCTAAAGCCTGAGCGAGTTCGCACCCGATCGGGCCGCCCCCGATGACCGCCAACCGCCCCGGAAGTTCGGTGAGGGAAAAAATCGTTTCATTCGTGTGAAAACCGGCTGTTTCGAGTCCGGGGATCGCCGGCCGCGCCGCCCTCGCTCCCGTGGCGATGACCGCTTTTCGGTAGCGGAGGGTTTGCCCGTTCACTTCGACCTCGTTATCGCCTAAAAAACGCGCCGAACCGAGGAAAACATCGATTCCCAGTTTTTGAAAACGTTCTACCGAATCGTGATAGCTAATGTCGGCTCTTACCTTCCGCATTCTAGCCATCACCTTCGGAAAATCTACGGGAATCGATTCGGGGATCTCGATCCCGAGGGCTTTCGCTTTTTGAAGTTCCCCGAGGATACGGGAAGAGCGAATGACGCACTTGGAGGGAACGCACCCGAAATTCAGGCAATCGCCCCCCATCAGACTTTTTTCCACGAGAGCGACTTTTAAACCGATATCTAGCCCGGCCGCGCCGGCCGCGACCACTAAACCGGCGGTACCGGCCCCGACGACCACCAGATCGTAACTTCCGGCCGGTCGGGGATCGACTCGATCGAGCGGATGGACGCGCGATAACAATTCCCGATTATATTCATCCATCGGCGGGAGGATAATTTTCTCGTCGGACACGGTATACCTCCTTACTGTCAATGCCAAGGCTAGATTCGGGACACCGTTCCCGAAAGGCGATGTCGCCGCTTAATTCGAGCCGGCCCGATCGCTTTCCGGGTCGGGAGATGCCGATACTTCTTTTTCTAGGGCGGTACGGGCGATTTTCGTGGTGTACAGCGTCACGGCGATCGTGGCGATCAAGCCGACGATCCGGACGCTCCACTGTAGGGCCGGGTTCGCGGATGGAGTTCCGGTGCCGATCGAGGCGAGATTTCCGGCTAGAGAACCGATATAAACGTATAGGATCGTTCCGGGGATCATACCCACCGAACCGAGCGCGTAATCCCGGAGAGAAACCGCGGTGACACCGTAGGCATAATTCAAGAAAATGAAGGGGAAGACGGGAGATAGTCGGGTTAGGAGAACGATTTTCAGTCCTTCCCGACCGACCGCCCGATCGATCGCCGCGAATTTTTGATTACCCGCGATTTTCCTGGCCACCCATTCCCTCGCGAGATAGCGACCGACGAGAAAAGCGGCGATCGCTCCCAGTGTCGCGCCGATCAACACGTACAACGAACCCATCAAAATGCCGAAGATAGCCCCGGCCCCCAGGGTGAGGGGCGAACCGGGTACGAAGGCGATCGTCGCCACAATATAGAGAGCGATAAAAGCGATCGCCCCGACCGCGCCGAGCCTGTCGATCGACTCTAGAGCGGACTGTAACCAAGCTCGCGGATTCAAACCGAACGTCGGGGAAGTTTCCTGCCCGAAAGCGGGGGACACCCGCCAAATAAGGAGCGTTACCGGGAGAATCAGCGCGAAGATCGAGAGTCGGCCGATCCTCTGTAAAGTCCGGGCGCGAAGATTTTTTCCGGGTTCGATGTTTTCTCGTGATGACATGGTTGGGTTGTTTCTTGCTTCCGAATTTCCCGTCGATCGATCCCCGCGAGCCTCAACAGCAACCCCCCCCCTCGTAATGCCAGGTGGAGGGGGTGACGAGAATAGTTTCGCCGGACGCGAGGGCTAGTTTCGCCGCGGTTTTATCGCAGACGGCCGAGGGGAGGCCGGGTTGTAAAACGTGGCCGGCCCCATCATCGAAAAACGGTTCGGTTCCCGCGTAGATCGCCGTTTTCCCGGTAAAAATGCAGGGGCCATCTTCCGGGATCGCGACTTTATAGGAAACCGTATCCAGGCTTTCTAAGAGTAAAGGTTCTTCTAGTCCGTAGGTGTGGCGATCGAGCAGACGGTAGGGACGACGCGCCCGGATCTCTACCTGACCGAACCCGGCCTCGACTAAACGATCGATATACTCCTCGTAGGTGAGCGCTCCCGACAGGCACATCGCCCGTAAGCGCTCGTCCTGCCGGAGAGGTTCGGGAATCGATCGAGTGGCGACGGGATCGCTCATCAACAAGCGTCCCCCCGGTTTTAAAACCCGAAACGTTTCTTTCAGCGCGCGACCCAGATCTTCCGGCGTGAAAATATTGAAAAGGCAGTTCTGCGCCACGACATCGACGGAACCATCCTCCACGGGGAGAGAAAACGCGTCTCCCTCTAGAATTTCTACAAAATTGGTGTTAAACCAAGGATTTTCCGCTTTGGCTAGTTCTAAATTCCGGGCGGCGGCCTCGCGCATCGCCACCACCGGATCGACGGCGATCACGGCCCCCGGACGACGGGAGAAATAGGCGAATTGTAGGGCTTCGAGTCCCCCACCCACTCCCACGTACAGAACGGTGGGAGAATCGGCCAGTTCGGTGGGGCGTACCGTGGAACCGCAACCGTAGTTCATCTCCCGCATGATCGGGGGAATTTTCAGTCCGGGCAGTTCTAGGGAAGCGCTCTGGACGCAACACAAACCGACGGAGGGGGTTAGCGCGACCTCGCTATAAAATTGGGCGGTGGTTTCTAGATAAGTCATCGAGATTCTTCGGATTTACGGTGATGGGAACTCTCCGGGGCGATCGAGCGACGGTTTCCCCGACAATTTCATCATATAAGGCTAACGCCAAGAAAGAGGGGACAAATATTGTTACCGATAGCGCGTTAATTTGAGCTTTTATAAAGATAAAACGCTTTTTTTTTAAATTTAAGCCCTATTTTTATTCCCGCTCCTGCCTCCTGTCTCCTGTCTCCTGTCTCCTGTCTCCTGTCTCCTGTCTCCTGTCTCCTGTCTCCCGACTCCTGACTCCTGCCTCCTGTCTCCTGTCTCCTGTCTCCTGTCTCCCGACTCCCACTCACTCGCGGGATCTACTTTTTTCCCTCCCGGAGCGCCGTCCAGTGTCGATCGGACGACCGGTATACCCGTACTCCTTCCAGTCCCGCGCGCTGGAGTAAATCCTCGATTTCCGGGAGAGTAAAGGCGGCGCGTAGGGAATCCCCGAATAATTTCGCCTGATGCGGGGAATATTCGGGGCCGATCGAGGCCACCATCCGCTCGATCGCTTCCTCGGAATCGGGACGCAGGAGATCGCGGAGGAAAATCCCGCCCTCGGGTGTCACAACGCGCCGGATTTCTTGTAAAAATGGGAGTGGATCGCTCAAGTGATGGATTAAACTATTGGAAATCACGAGATCGAATTGACGGTTCGCGTAAGGCATCCGTTTCACATCTACCCGCTCTAATTGAATCCTATCTTGACAATTCGCCAGGGCGATATTTTTCCGTCCGAGTTCGAGCATGGATACCGCCAGATCGATAGCGATAATTCGCCAATTCGGTCGAAACTCACTAATTAGAATGGGAATTCGAGCGGTTCCCGTTCCCGCGTCCAAGACGGTCGCGATCGGGGGAGCGAGATCGATCGCCGACCGGGCGAAAGCGGTATTGACCTCGGTAAAATCCATAGCATCGTACTCGATCGCCTCTTCGGGCGTATCCATGACTTCCGGCTCTAGAATCCTCTGCATCCGATACCCTCCCTTCGGGCGACACGAAGATGAATCAACCGATCCAAGCTCTCGATAACCCTATTATGCTCTTCGACGGCGCCTCCGTTAGCGATCCGGGGGCGGCGGCGGCGGCGGCCGTTCTTCTCCTACCAAACGGAAGACGCTACACGGTCAGTCAGTTTCTCGGTCGCGGCACCGAGATCGAGGCCGAGTACACCGGTCTACTGATCGGCCTGAAAAAAGCCCGACAACTGGGGATTAAGGAGTTAGAGGTCAAGGGGGATTGCGAGCTAGTTTTCCGGCAGATTAACGGCTCGGAAGCGATTGGCGATCCCGATCTCCAGACCCTCTGCCAAGAAACCCGGACCCTGTTGATCTCCTTCGATCGAGTCCGTTTGGAGTGTATTCCCCGCGAGCAGAATCGATCGGCCGTGGCGGCGGTTAATCGTTGTATCGGTGAAGCCTTGGGTAAAGAACGCAAGGTCTCGCCGAATTTATCTCCTTCACAAGCGCTCGCTCCCGATATCGCCCGATTGATTCAACTCGGCAAAAAGGCTACCGAGCGAGATTTTCAGACCCTAGAAGTGCGTCTCGACGAGTTGGCCGGGAAAACCCTCGCCCAATTACAGGCGCTCGTCCCGGAAACGGAACGGGACGCGATCGCCCTACAGTGGGACGGGGACGACGACCATCTGGCGGAGATCTATCGTTGGTACTGTCGGGGATTGCCCGCGCCCCTAGCCCTGAAAAAAGTGATGCTCGAAACGCCGCGAGTGGAAGAAACCGAGGAAAAATTGCCCTGGGAGGGGGAATTATTCGGTTCTACCGCCCCCGAAATGTCGATCGAGACCTCCGATCCCTTTGTTTCCTCCCCTCTCCTGGAACCGATCGCCGACCCGTCCGCTTTGAGTTCCCCGCCCTCCCTGCCGCCCTCGTCCGAAGCGACCCCCGCCGCCTTCCTACCGATTAGCGAGCGGGACACCCTACTCTCTTTCCCCGATCGCCATGTCGCGGCCAAAGAGGACGAGAAACCGATGCTCCCGGACAGTATCACCGATCCCAGCAAGGACACGCTCCCCTCGATGGCCAAAGCGCGCCACGTTCAGGAGATAATGGGTACGCTATCGCGGGAGGAACGAGAATTCTTGATCCAGCACATCGTTCAATCGCCAGAGTGGGTGAATCTATTTTTCCAGGCACTCGCGGAACGGGTGGCCGATCGATAGTTATATCGGAGGCAGGAGGCAGAAGGCAGGAGGCAGGAGTCAGGAGTCAGGAGTCAGGAGTCAGGAGTCAGGAGGCGGGAGGCAGGAGGCAGGAGTCAGGAGTCAGGAGTCAGGAGGCTTTCAAAGAGCGAGTTTTTCCGCCTCGGCTACTATCTAAAGAGAGATCTAGCTGACCGCCAGCCGCTTTTTTCCCATCTCCCTATTTCCCCATCTCCCTTTTCACAAGATCTGCTCCAGGATCGACGGATCTTTAATGTCCTTATCTTTCGCCAAAAGAACTACTTTCGATAACACTTCCGCCGTCTTCGGATCGTCGTCGGCGAAGGGCAGGAAAAGACGGCCGCGGTGCTGGGAATGAACGGGAATAATACACAGCGCCCCCCCCGGCTGACGGTGAACCACCCCGCTCCCGAGATGGATCGAGTAACTGCCCAATTTCCCCTCGATTAACGCCCGCGAATCCTGTACCCGGACGTTTTCAAGCTTCAACAATCGGCAGGACTCGCGGATTAACGCGCCGCGCAGTTCCACCGTCGAGGCGCTGGCCTCCGGGTCCACTCCCCCGAGATGGACGACACTGACGACGAGATCGATATCGCGCATCACCTCGCTGAAGATCGCCGGGGGAATCTCCGTCAGCGGTAACGGTTTCCCCTCTCCCCGTCGCGTGAAATAAACCCCTTCTAGCGTTAATCCTTCCATTTCTAGCGGGGTGTAGAAACCGTCGAGAAATGTCACCCAGACCGACAGATTCGCGTCGTGAAAGGTGCGTCTCACCCCCTCTTCCGAACAGGCGACCCATCCCCGTTGTCCCCAGAGGGCGATCGCCTGTTTGGGGTTGAGTTGATGTCCCTCGTAGCGACGGGAATATACATCATTTTTAATTTCTGTCTGTGTCAGAAGATACAATTCTCGAAAAACCTGTTTAAACGGTTGGGTCACTTCCCGCGCGAAACAGTCCCCCTGCCAGAATTGCCATTCTCCCGTTTGTAATAAATCGCTGGCGTGGGCGATTTTCAGCGTTTCCGAAGTAATTTCCCGCACCGTTCCGTCATGATGTCGTAACGCTTGCCCGGACCCGACGGGATAGCCGATATCGCTCTCGCCGATGAAAATCAACTCCCGCAACATCGGCGCGAGAACCGGATGACCGAGGAGTTGTCGCAGTTCCGCGACGGTAAATTTATCCCCCCTGCACATGGCTTGTTCTAGAGACAGACGGGTTCTCGTTTCTTGCCGGGCGATATCCTGTTTCCGGGATTGGAGGTGAACGATGTCGGGGTCTTTTTTCAGGTTCGCGGGAATAGATTTTAGGGATTTTCCGTTCTTGGTAACGGTAATTTCGGGTTTTCCGAGCGGGGTAATCGATAGGGAAACGCTCACTTCCCCTATGGTCACGATAAACGGTTTCTCGACCAGATCCGCGATCGCGGCCCCTTCCATCGCCCATTCTAACCGTTGCGGGTCGGGGTAGCCGGCGGTACGGGAGAGGTTTTCCATCCCCACGCGGGCCGCGAGTTTTTCGCTCGCCTGACGCTGAGAACCGAATTGACGGCTAGTTCGGATAAATTCTTGAATAACTTGATATCTTTCTAAAAGATCATCTCTCAAAGGTAATAATCCTAACGCTCTCACCGCGTCTTGATTACGTTTCTCGGTAATCCGTTTGACGAGGGTTTCCTTCTCGATTTCTCCGAGCATGGCCTCGGCGAAAAGTCGCGCCCGATTGTGTCCCCCGCCGCTGGAGGCGTATTTAGCCGCCTCGTGGAGTTGTCGCCAGGGTTCGCCCGCGAGGGAGGGATAAATGCGGAAAAACCAGTCCACATCGACCGCGCCATCGATAAGGTCTTGTTCGGATAGGGGGGTTCTCTCGCTCACCTGTACCGCCCAGTCCTGCCGGATTTCCGAATCGACGTGCCATTGATTATCTTTGGTGTGGGCGTGTATCCACCAGATGGCTTCGGTGGAGTTTTCCCAGTTCAGGACGTGTTCGACGTAGCGCGACCATTGGGGGGCGTAGAAAGCGAGTTCGATGAGGGTTTGTCGGGGAATTTCGGCGGTTTCTACGGCTTTGGCGAAATCTTGCGGGGTTTCCGACGGCGCGGGGTAACTGACGCGGATAAGATGGCTGAAAACGGCGGGTTTACTCAGATTGTGGTAGGTGTAACCGCGGATAAATTTATCTTTGCCGAGCATTTGTAGGAGACGGACGAGGGTGGAAATTCCCTCTATCGAACGTAGGCCGAGGGCGGCTTCGGACGCGGCCGTGGGAAGGTCGCCCCGTTGTAGTTCCACTTCGAGGACGCGTTGACGACATCGATCGCCGATTTCTTTTAGAATCGGATCGAGATTGGCGGGAACTTTTCTCGCGGTCAGCGTACCCAACTCGTGAAAACTCCGCTTGGTATTGGAATTAGAACGGGAGCCTAATAGATAATAGATAATATCGTCTTCGGCCACGCCGCCGAGACGGTAAATCATCCCGAGGGTTTCTAGCTTATTCGGGTCGTAGAAGGGGTCAAAATAATTAAAGGTTTCCGTGTAGCGGGTGAATTGCCAGTATCGTAGTTTCTGTTCGCCCGTCCAATCGTGTTGGGAACGGTGAAAATTGGCGACTTCTATCCAGCCACAGAGATGGATTTTCAGTTCCGAAGCCATATAGATTCCGTTTCCAGAATCCGCCAGTTCTAGAAAGGGAATTCCGGTTAAAGTGATCGCGCTCGCTTCCAGGAGGAAAGGAACGGTATTGTCGGGAGAATGAAGATAGAGTAACGCGGTAAGAATAGAACGAATTAAATAGGGGTAACGAAGTTCGGACGTGTCTACGAAAAGGGTCGATCGGAGTTTTTTCCACCAATCGGTATTCTGATAGGTTTCTAGATAGGGATTCTGCCAAATTCGGGGACGGTTAGTATAGATCGAGGCGAGCGATCGAATTAATTCTAACCCGTCTTCGTCCCGGTATTCTTCCCCCCGTTCGCGTTCCCATTTCTCCCAGAGTTCCCGGAGGGGAATACTCGCGATATTCTCTTCCCGTGAAAGAGAGGAGTTCGGATAGAAAAAACCGTTGCAGTTGCCTAATAATTCCTCGTGGCTTTTTCCGTATCTTTCGGAAATAATCGGGGTATGACGGTGTTCGTGAATTAGGTCGTCGAGGGATTGTAAACACCCGCTGACCGCGGGAGTTACATAGAGATATTCGGCTCGCACGGTCGGTTCGATAGCGATTCCTAATCTCGTCAAATCGGCCAATCCTAACGCGTCCTCTAAAGTCGCCTCTTTTCGATCGATCTCTAATAGCGTTTCTAATAATTTATTTTCCGTTTCCGTTAGCTTCGTCTTTTTCTCTTGATACTCCCTCGCGTAATCCGTACAGGTCTGAACGGAACGATTCCCGCTCTTTAATTCTTTCAGTAATTCTAGTCCCGCCTGACGTTGCAAGGCTTGCTTCGAGTCGAGTAACCGTTTCGCCGAGGCTAACGTTTCGGTATCGCTACGGTTTAACAGTAATTGTAAAATACCGCGCCGTAAATCCGCAGATTTGCGCGTGAGTAATTTTTCGAGAGCTATCGCCTCCGCATCGGTTAACTCGCGCTTCTCGAAACAGCGGATCGCCTCCTCCCGTACCCAAGAACTCGCGTCCCCGACGAGGGAAAATAGCGCGTTTCTAATTTCCTCGTCCCACGGGTAAACCGCCGCCAATTTTTTCGCCACGTCCCGCCGTTCGTAGACGGTTAACAAGGGAATATAGGGGATTAACCGTTTCGGGGAACGTTCGCCTAAATTATTCACTAACGCGGTCGTTACCAGTTGTCGGGAAGATTCGATCGAAAGCCAGTTCCAAACGATAGGGGTGAGGGATTTCGGTTGTTCGGGGAAACGGGGTAAAACTCTTTCTAAACGTTCAAATAAATCGGTTTGATGAATCGCGGGGTCTGTCTGTTGTAGGGAGATTAAGGCGCGGGTCGCCACCCGCGAATCCCCGTCCTCGATAGCGGGAATTAATGCCCGTCGCGATTCAACTAGCCCGACTTGGGAGAGAAAATAAACCGCCACGAAACGATGGGTCGATCGATCCGAGTGTAATAGCTCTCGCGCCGGTTCGATCGCCTCCATCACGTCCCGGAACCCCATCACCCACAGCGCGAAATACACCGTTTCCGGGTCATCGTCCGCCAAAACCTCTTTTAAGTCTCCCGCTCGATCGAACAGCCCTAGAACCGTCTCTAAAGCCTTTTTCACGACACGATTGTTAACCGATTCCCATCTCAATCCGAACCACACATCCACGGCGCGAACGGTCGCGCTAAAACGGGTCAGATCTTTTTCGACAATCAATCGTAAAATTCGGTGAAATGCCTCCGAGTGGGCTTCGTCGATCGTTTCGAGAATCACTTGCCGGAGCCCTTCCTGCCGCTGTGCCGCTAACAGTAAATTCTCGATACATTCCCAACCTTCTGGACGATTCGCTACCAATAAACCCCGCGTGACGTGACGACCCATCGCCCCGATTTCGTGTTCCCCCCTCGCGGAAGCTACCAGAATCGCGAAAATTTCCTCTCCTAACGCGTCTTTTTCGTCGATCGCGGCCGCGAAGAGAATTCCTAACGTTTCCCCCGCGTAGTAGCTTAAATAGGGACACCAAGCGGCGTACCAAGTTAAATCCTGTTCGTACTGATATTCCGCTATCAGTCTCTGTAACCAATTCGATCGCTTGTCGTGAACCTTTTCGGAATGATGGGGCGCGCGGAACCCTCTCCGATCGGAATATTCTTGATAGGGAAGTCGCGGGAATAATTGCCAGGCTCTCTCGACGGTATCGGCGAATGTAGGAAATAATAAACGGAAAATTTGTAATCGATCGGACTCTCCTAGGTGATTCAGTTTTCCCGCCATCTCTAGAAGAGTTTGATAGGCACGCGAAAAATCTAGGGGGTTTCCCGTCTCGTCGCGTCCGAGTAATCCCCGCGCGATGGGTTGGAGAGATCCCGGTAAATCGGCAACTTTCGCCAGTCTGTCCGTTTGCCGGTCGGGATCGCGAAGGGGTTGGAGCCGCGCCTGAGCCTGTTCGTGGGTCAGCATAGGAATTGGGGGTAGGGGACGGATTTCGGATTAGCCACCGACTAAAGGCACGAGACGCAAAAAAAGGATCTGACTATCTTCGTGAAGTTGGACGGGACTATCGATGTTTTCTATCTGCTTATCGTCGATAAAAACGAAATATAGTCCATCTTCAAAGGATTGCAGGGCGTTGTGTACCGCTTCCGCCTCGTTTACCTCTTGAATAATGTCCCGTCCGCCAGAGTCGATCTTTCCCCGCGCGATACCCGCTTCAATTTCCTCGCGACTCAATACTTTTACCAAGCGCCGCTGTTCCTGTCGCGTTCGGAAAGCGTCGATTTCCTCGCGGACGATGCGGGTGAGGAGGTCTTTCAGGGTGAGGGAGTCGTCACCGACGGACAGCGACCAATCGGTAAATAGGGGTTTACTCCGTCCGAGGACTTTTCCGGAAATGGTGAGGGTAGCGGTCATAATGATCGAGCGGATCGGTGTACTAAATGCGATCGTACTACCTATATCGAGTTCGTCAAGAGAGCGGAGGCCGGTCTATCCCTCTAGAGTCGAGACGGAAGGAAAACGGAAGGAGATCCGAGAGGGTAAAGGTTCGATCGATCCCGCAGATAATAATCTCCGCGTCCGGCGCCAACTCCGCGATCCACTGACGGCAAGCGCCACAGGGAGTTAACGCCTCGATCTCGTCCGGTTTCGCCGCGTCGATACAGGCCACAGCGATCGCCCGAATTTCCCCGTCTCCCTCCGCCACCGTCCGCGCCAGGGCCGATCGCTCCGCGCACAACGTCAACCCGTAACTCGCGTTCTCCACGTTCACCCCTGCATAAATCGCCGTTTTTGTCAATACCGCCGCGCCGACCCGAAAACGGGAATAGGGAGCGCGCGCGCGGGTCGCCACCTCGCGAGCGGTTTGACAGAGTTGTTGTCTTTCTTCGGCGGATAAAGTCATAAGCTTGAGATAATAAAAGAAACGTTTATCGGGTGAAACAGCTATGAATATTCGCGTCGGCAACGGGTACGATATCCATCGATTGGTCACGGGACGACCCTTAATTTTAGGCGGGGTCGAGATTTCCCATAGCGTCGGACTGCTCGGCCATAGCGACGCGGACGTATTAACCCACGCTATCATGGACGCGATGCTCGGCGCGCTCAGTTTAGGCGATATCGGTCATTATTTTCCCCCCACCGATCCCCAATGGAAAGGCGCGAATAGTTTATCGTTACTGGAACAGGTGAACGGATTACTAATCGAAAGAGGGTGGAAGATCAATAATATCGATTCCGTCATCGTCGCGGAACGTCCGAAACTAAAACCCCACCTCGATAAGATGAAAGAAAAACTCGCAACGACTCTCCATCTCGACACCGAACAAATCGGCATTAAAGCCACCACCAACGAACAATTAGGCCCGGTGGGACGCGAAGAAGGTATCGCCGCTCACGCGGTCGTTTTATTGATAAAAGAGTGATCTTGAAGTCAATTTTTGGAGTTACTCCCATGAGTCAATCGCCGATTACCGTTCCCGATTCTCTAGAGGAAGTTCTAACCCGTATCAAGGGCAAGATAGATAATCTAGAGGGGAAAATCGATAATTTACAAAAAGAAGTCGCCGAGATCCGGCAGAAAGATATTACCGATCTCAAAGTTGCGCAGACCGAAATTAAAACTAAAGTCGAGAGCATCGATAAAAGGCTCGCGAAAGTAGAATCGGAGCAAGACACGATTGTTAAAGATATCGCCGATCTCAAAGGAGCGAAATCCCTCGTCGTTCCCATCATCGTCGCTGTCGTCACCAGCATCCTAACCCTTCTCATCCGTATTATTCCCAATCCGTAATCCTATCGTCAATCGATCGCCTCGCCCGAGATCGAGAAACTATAATTGAAGTAAAAGAACAGTTTCTCGGCAGGAAAAAGCGATGTTTGGCAAAAAGAACCCGAAAGAACCGAACCAATCCCAGAGTATGAGCGGTGTTAACGTCTCCGGTGGCGTGGTTCAACAGGGACAAGCGGGGCGCGATCTCCAGCAATCTACCTCCGGCAATCTCCAAGCGCGACAGCAGATCACCGCTGTAGAAGTGTTGCGACAGTTAGAGAAGTTAGAAAAGGCGGTTAATACTTCCACCCTCGCGCTAGAAAAGAAAGAAGAGATTTTAGATTACCTACGTCCCGCTAGGCGAGAGGCGGCCAAGGATGGAGCGAATAAGGATTTAGTCGGACAGAATCTAAAACAGGTCAACGAGACGCTTAAAACCGTGAAAGAAACCACGGAGGTCGGAAAAAGTCTCTGGCAAACCGGACAGGAAGTGTTTACAGCGATCGCTCCCTGGCTAGGCGCGGCGGCGAAACTTATCGGGCTATAGGGAAAAAATGGGCGATCAGAATCAGAATATTGACGGTAGCAAGATTGACGGTAGTAACATTCAACAGACTCAGGCGGGAGAGAATGCCGTCAGCTTTCAGAATAGCCCCGAGAGCCGAGTTACTATCAATAATATTTTACTCCGCTTGTTCGATCGCCCCGAGGCATCCGGAGTCGATTGGGAGTGGGGTGAACGGTTACTAAAAGTAAAGCAGTTACCGGAAATCTGTCAGCGATTAAATGATACAGTGGGATACGATCGCCGTTTCATGGATATCTCGATCGCCGAACAGCCCGATCGGGTAAATCGATCGCCCCTGGAAGTCGATCGAAGGTTGCGAGTAAACGGCGAAGATCGCGGCCTTCTCGATCCCGATAAACTACTAATCGAGACTTTCGGACGGGAAGATATTAACGGAAAACTGTTAATTTTAGGCGCGCCGGGGTCGGGGAAAACGACCGCGTTATTGAGTTTAGCGGAACAGTTGGTTCGTGGCGCGCTGGCACGATCGAAAACCGTGATTCCCGTTATCTTCGAGCTTTCCACCTGGCGCGACGATGAACAAAGTATCGAGAAGTGGCTGATCGAGCAGTTGTACGATTTACACGGGGGATCTCGAAAACGCAAAATCTACGAAACATGGTTAGAGCGACAGGTTTTATTACCCCTCATGGATGGGTTAGACGAATTAGGATTAGAGCGACAGAAAAAATGTACCGAAAAACTCAACGAGTTCGCGCGCCACTATCCCCAACTGGTGATTTGTTGTCGGGTTAAGGAATTTGAAACGGTCAATATTAAACTGAGTAATCTACGGGGCGCAGTCTGTCTGCAATCTTTATCCGATTCGCAAATCGAGAACTATCTACGGAGTATCGATCGAGCGGATTTATGGACAGAAATCCAAACGAATCCCGCTCTAAAAGCCCTTCTCGAACCCACTCCAGAGGGCGATCCCGGCTTATTGCGAGTGCCTTTATTTATTAATCTAGCCGCTTTTGTCCACGATCCCGACGATCCCATTCGCGGAAAATCCGATCTATTAGAAAGGTATATAGAGCGTCAATTAAATTTTGATAAAAGATCGAGCGATCGACGTAAGGGAACAGAAAAGCGAAAGTGGGCGTATAAAACCGTAGAAGTGGAACCCAAGTTACAAGAAACCTATAAAACCTTGAGTTGGATAGCTCGGAAATTACAAGCCAATAATACAGTAGAATTATTAATCGAAAAAATACAACCGAGTTGGCTAGATTCACCACGCTTTCAGCTGATTTTGGGGCTGATTGGGGGGCTGATTTTGGGGCTGATTTTGGGGCTGATT